>CAZZZQ010000499.1:0-2791 GCA_964658405.1 uncultured Sphingomonas sp. | reverse complement strand
GCTGCAGTTTGCAAAGATTACGCCTCCGGTTCCGATTCTCTTTGCAGCGAACGTTGGGGAAGAGGGCGAGGGCGATCTTCGCGGAATGAAGTTCCTCTTCCAGGACGGTGCCTATGCACAGCGGATCGCCGCCGCCATCGCCCTTGAAGGCAGTGGAACGAGCGCGGTCGTGACGCGTGCGCTTGGTAGCCGGAGGTACCGCCTGACGGTGACCGGTCCGGGCGGACACTCCTGGTCGGACGCGGGAATCTCGAATCCGATCATGGTTCTCAGCCAGGTGCTGACGGATATGGGCAGGATTCCGCTCCCGGAGACGCCGCGAACAACGTTGAGCGCGGGCCTGATCTCCGGGGGAACGTCGATCAACTCTATCCCTGAGTCCGCGATGGCGCTGCTCGACCTGCGATCAACCGATCCGGAGCAGCTGGCGGGCACGGAGGTTCTGCTGCGGGCGATCTGCGGCCGATTCGGGAGAGCTCCAGGGGACTACCCGGCCATCACGCTTGAAAAGATCGGCGACCGCCCTGCGGGTACGCTGCCCGAGGGATCGCCTCTGCTGCAGACGATTCGGGCGGTGGATCGGCATCTGACGCTGCGGACTGAGCTGCGGATCGGTTCTACGGACGCGAATCTGCCGCTCTCTTCCGGGATTCCGGCCGTTGCGATCGGCTCAGGCGGGACCGGTGGGGGGATCCACACCCTGCAGGAGTGGTATGACCCGACGGGTCGGGAGACCGCACTGCGCCGTATTCTGCTGACGCTGCTCGATACCGCCCAGCTTGCCACGATCCTGGCTTGATACACTCCACAACGTGACCCCGATACCCTTTTCCGCACGCTGTGCGAGCATCCTGCTGTTCTCTGCTGCCACGCTCCAGGCACAGCAGCCTGTACCCGACACGATCTTCTTCCATGGCACCATCCTCACCGGAGCTCATCTCCGTCCGGAGGATTCATCTGCGACCCAGGCAAGGGTGACGGCCCTTGCCATCGGCAGCTGGAGGGTGACGGCTGCCGGGACGGATGAAGAGATCCTGAAGCTGAGATCCCCGGCGACGAAGCTGGTTGATCTGAAGCAGGCCTTTGCCATGCCCGGCTTCAACGATGCGCACACCCATATGGCAGGAGCGGGCCAGCAGAGAATGGCCGTCAACCTGGACGGTTGTGCCTCCCTGACGGAGATGCAGGCTCGCATCAAGCGCTATGCCGCGACAGCCAGGCCGGGTGCATGGCTGCTGGGTGGAGGGTGGGATCATACGAAATGGCCAGGCAAAACGCTCCCGACGCGCCAGGATCTGGACGCGGTGACGGGTGGACATCCGGCCTTCTTCTCACGAGTCGACGGACATATTGTGGTTGCAAACTCGGCCGCCCTTGCAGCGGCAGGGATCACTGCCGCCACGCAGGACCCGGCGGGCGGCAAGATCGACAAGGACGGCGCTGGAGCTCCAACAGGGATCGTCCGCGAGACCCCGGCGGTCAGTCTGCTTGATGCGAAGGTGCCGAAGCTGAGCCTTGAGGATCGTCGACATGCGCTGGAGCTTTCGATCACGGAAGCCCTGTCACAGGGCGTCACCTCGGTGCAGGACTTTTCGGACTGGGATGACTTCCTCGCACTCGAGGAGATGGAGCACGCCGGAACGCTGAAGCTCCGGATCAGCGAGTGGATGGACTTCAATCTTCCTGTGGCGGTTCTGCAACAGCGCCGGGCGAGCCATCCGGCGGACGATCCCCTGCTCCACCTCGGTATGTTGAAGGGCTTCATGGATGGATCGCTCGGCTCAAGGACGGCTGCCCTTGAAGATCCTTACGCGGATGATACTGGCAATTCGGGGATTCCGCGGTATGACGAAGATAAGCTGAATGCCCTAGCGACGGAGCGGGCGGCGGCAGGATTTCAGCTGGGGTTCCACGCCATCGGCGACCGTGCCAACGAGATCGCCCTGAACGCCTTCAATGCCGCCGAGCAGGTCGCTACACCGGCAGACCACCCGGTACCGCCGGTCCATCCGGACGCTTCGATTGTGACGACGGCCGGTCGTGCATTCAAGTCGGCGGATCTGCGCTTCCGCATCGAGCACGCGCAGGTCCTCGAGCCGGCAGACTTTGACCGTTTCGCGAAGCTGGGCGTCATCGCGTCGATGCAGCCAAGCCACCTTTTGACCGATATGGCCTGGGCGACGGCGCGGCTGGGACCGGAGCGGGCAAAGTACTCGTACGCCTGGCGATCGTTCCTTGACCACGGGGTGACGCTTGCGTTCGGAACTGACTACCCGGTCGAATCCATCAACCCCTTCCGGGGCTTGTACTCGGCGATCACACGGCAGAATGAAGCCGGAACCCAGACCTATCAGCCACAGGAGAAGATTACGATCGAAGAGGCGCTCTATGCCTACACACAGGCATCGGCCTATGCCGAGTTTCGCGAGCATGTGATCGGACGGCTTGAACCGGGCTACCTGGCCGACCTGGTCGTGCTCGACCATGATCCCACCGCCGCAGGCCCGCAGCAGTTATTGCACACCAAAGTTCTCCGGACCGTGGTTAACGGGGAGACGGTCTTTACTGCGCCTGAAGCGGCGGCGCGGTAGATGAAGCCCAGCACGCTTGCGCATCTTCTGCTGATCGGGGTCGTCGCGATTTGGGGCGCGACCTTCGTCGTCGTCAAGGATGCGCTGCAGGATGTCTCACCGCTGCTCTTCAATCTGCTAAGGATGGCGCTCGCCTTCCTCGTCCTGGCGATCGTCAACCATCGCCACCTGCGGGAGCTGTCGAAGAAGACACTTCTGAC
>CAZZZQ010000498.1:0-3306 GCA_964658405.1 uncultured Sphingomonas sp. | reverse complement strand
CGAGCATCTTCAATGAGTCCGCGCGGCCTAGCGCACCCATAACGCTCGAGCAGCCAAACCCCAGCCGCGTGGTCTTCCGTCCGGCCTCTCCTAATGCCACCGTCTGCATGTTTAACGCTCCACCTTACAGTTCCAGAGTAGCTGACCAGTTATCGAGCCAGATGGTCGGCCAGCCGAACTGCCAACGCAAGCAGCGTATGCGTGGGATTCGAAAACCCCGAGGTCGGGAAGACTGCTCCACTACATACATACAGGTTTCGCGTTCCGTGCATCCTGAGGTCAGCATTCACTACGCCGTCTTGCTCTGCAACTGACATCCGCATTCCACCCATGTGGTGGTTACTATCGTCGCATTGCAGCCGAAACTCAGCGCTCCCCGCCATCAGCATGGGGTTTGGGATGATCGTGGCGACTCCCTGAAGCGAGGCCTGCGCGACTTGGACATACTGGCGGATCGTCGCAAGCTCCTGCTCCGAGATCTGCCAGTTCAGCTGCGTACGGTAGAGACCTAAACCATCGCGGCTCTCCGCAAGCGTAATGGAGCTCGTCGAAGAAGGCTCCTGTTCGCAGTGCACACGCAAATGGACCGTAGCACTTGCCGGATTATAGGCACGGTGCTCAACCTTGTAGCGCCAGACCTGTCGGCAGAGCAAGGGAAGATGACCGAGCATGTAGCCGACATCCTGAAGGCGAAGATCCGACCAGCGGCCGCGCAGCATATTTTTGACCGTCGTCTTAATGCGGCTGAGCGCTTCGTCAAGGTCACTCTCGAAGTTCATCGTCGCTGCTACGTTCAGCGTTCCCTTGGCGACCTCGAGTGCGGGGCTAAGTCGTAGCTTGGGGTGATACTTGAAGCCGCCGACGAACACATTGTCGAATAATTCGTGGAAGCGATCCTGGGCAACGACTTCAACGGACGCCGCGTTGCAGTCGACGTGATCCTGAAAATGCTTCCCGAGCAGGCCAGAGCGATTCCATGGCAGTCCCTCCGGCCTCGGCTGGAGGAAGAAGCGGGAGCTTTCGATCGCACCGAGACAGAACACATACTGCGTCGCTTCGAAGGTCGCTTCCAGCCCGGTCATGGTCCGGCATGTAACGCCCCGTACTTCATCGCCTTCGAGAACAAGGTCAACCGCATTAGCATGCAGCCAGAGCACAAGGCTTTCGCTGTCCTCGAGGGTCGCCCTGTGGAGCAGGCCAAAGTTAGGCTCCGGACACCATCGCGAACAGTAAGACTCCAGCCCTTCGAAGGTCGGGGTCGATCTTCCGATTGCGGCCCAGACGTCCTGGTCCTTGCGCAATACCTTGTCAAGGCCTTCAAGCTTTAGCGCCCGCTCGTAGTAGGGACTAAGTTCGTCCTTCCGGAACGGCCATCCACTCTCCGGAACCCCTGGTCGCGCCTCAAAGTCGATTTCATCGAGCTCAAGGATCTGGCCGCCCCACTTCGTGGTGGTCCCGCCCTTTGCTCGAAAGCGCCCGGTGTGGATGCCTTTATGGGGCAAGCCGGTCAACTCGCTCGCGTAGGGATCCTGTGAAGCCTCTTCGATCTCTGTGCCTCCGCCCTCTAGAAGGACGACACGCTTGCCGAGACGAACCAACTCAACCGCAAGGACAATTCCGGCTGCCCCGGCGCCGACGATACAGACATCCGCCGCCTCCGAACCCGGACGATCCTTTAATAGATCCTTGATCATGCGGATACCCCACGCAGCGGGCCAACGAGAATCTTCTCCAGCCGGTCGACAACCAGACTCATCTGCCGGTCGTTGTAGTAGCCATCTTTCTCCGCGCGGATATGTCCTGCGGCAGCGATCCGCTCCCGTGCCGCCTCGTCCGGAAGATACCGGCGGATCTTCTCTGCACATTCCTCGATCGTGGAAAAGAAGACCGCTTCTTTATCCTCCTCGAATCGCTGCGAATGTCCGGCCGATCGCTCGGCCAGCAAAAATCCTCCGCAGCCGGCGATCTCGAAGCTCTTGTGAACAAACTCGTCCTGATTCGAATGGGTAATGAAGCTGAAGTTTATCTTTGAGCGCCAGATGCCTTCGCGATAGTCCGTGTGAAACAACTCTCCGTTGCCGCGATAGATTCCCGCGGTAGCCTCCGGCCCCAGCGCGGGCTTCCACACCAGGCCGCCCGACACCACGACCGGAAAGCCGAACTCCTTCCATAGCCTGGTCAGGAAGAGCGCGCGCTGGTCGTAGGGAGTGCCGATGAAGGAGACGCCGCGATCCCGATCCTTATCGCTCCAGCCTGCGGGCGGCGGAAAGTGGACGGTCGGTTCGTAGGCGGTCTGAATCTTGATAACGTCCCGTGCCCCGCTGTCCTTATACTGCGCGATATTGGAGTCGCGCTGGACCACGTGCAGGTCGTAGTGGGGGATGTCCTTCATGTAGAGCCGCCAGCCTGGGTCGCGGCGAGGACCGAAGGCGTTGTCGATCATGTAGCTTACGGTGGCGATTCCCATGGCGCGGAGCTTGTCCAGCGTCTCAGGCCAGATCCAGAGCAGCTTATCCGCCCAGAGCACGTCGGGCCGTTCACGTTCCGCCATCTGCAGCAGGTCGTGATTCAGACGGCCCACTCCCGGCCCCATTGAAAGCCGGAAGACGATCTTTCGGAGGAGCGGGTTCGGCGAGTCGTATTGATAGATATTCAGCGGCACAACGGTGTGTCCCAGGCGCTCGAGCGCCATCAGGCGATGCTGAGAGGTATCGTTGGGCGATAGGCCGGCGGCATACAGGATCTTCATCGAGAAAGCTCTATCCTTATGAATTCTTGGCGCAGGAACAGATTAATGCTTCGATCGCAAGAGCGCGATCACCTGCTCCGCGTGGATGACACCGACCAGCCGCTTCTCCTCATCGAGGACAGCAAGTGAGTGCAGGTTGTACTTATCGAAGAGCTCCGCGACCTTCTTGCCGCCGGTGTTCACGCTGCAGCTTACAACGTGGCCATCGGAGAGCTCCCGCAATGGGGTCTTCCCGGTTGCAAGCAGGAGTTTGACCATCGGAATGATGACTGCGAGGTGGTCCTGCTCGTCCACCAGAAAGATATCCATCACGGTCTCGATGTCGCCTTCGAACAGGCGAAGGGCGCTGACTGCATCCTCGAGCGTGGCGTCGGTCCGCAGCGCAATATAGTCCGTCGTCATGCGTCCGGCGGCCGAGTCGCTCGGGAACTCCAGCAGCTCCTCGACCTCCTGCCGCTCCTCCGGGTCCATCTCCTCGAGAATTGCGTCGGACTGCTCGTCGCTCAGCTCGGAGAGCAGGTCGGCGGCGGCACCCGGGTCCATCTCTTCGACGATTC
>CAZZZQ010000497.1:0-3313 GCA_964658405.1 uncultured Sphingomonas sp. | reverse complement strand
GCAGCAGCTGCAGCTTCAACCAACCGCAAAGTAACCAAGGAGAGAGTTGCATGATTCGATGGCTGAATGGCTTTCAACCGTGGGGCGTCTGGCTGCTGCGTATCGTCCTTGGGGCGGCCATGCTCTACAACGGATGGGACAAGGTCTACCCCGCCGGCGGCTTCAACGGCCACAACACGCTTGCCGCTGAAGAACACTTCTGCCATTACATCGCTGGGATGGGATTGCCCTACTGGCTTGGGTATGTCTCCGCATTTGCGGAGGTCGCGGGAGGAATCTGCATGATCCTCGGTCTGTTCGTTCGATTCTTCGGGCTGTTAATAGCCGGGAACATGCTCATCGCCATCGCTCTCGTCAATCGCCACCATGGGTACACCGGGTCGGAGTACTCGATCGCCCTCACCGCAATCGCTACGATGCTCCTCCTGACCGGACCGGGACGCCTCGCTCTCGATCGCCGTCTCGGCATCAACTAGCACAAATGCAACGACTTACAGCAGATACTTAAGGAGTGAAGGCCCCCGGTGCTCTGGGGGCCTTACGTATTTGGAAGGGGAGGGTTTTGCAGATAGGGGAAGCCGGCACTGAAGGAGAAGCTAGCCCGGCAACTTCTTGCTACATTCAATCAGACGCAGCCCACAGGTAAAAGTTGTACCCATTTCTAATATTTTTTTACTGAATACTGTATTTCCAATCCTCCACCGGAAATGTGTAGACATATCGCCCGGCTCGAGGAGTTGCAATAAAACTAGCGTCGTATCCTATCGACGCGTTTAACGCGAAAGCGGATGTGTCGATCGCGAACTTTTGCAAATCGACTCTGTCAACCTATCGCAAGCAGCCACCAAATCAGATGAAATTTAGAAACTGCCCTGGCTTTACCTGTGCGCCTGGAAAGACTGTTTCGAGATTTCTGGCCCCTAGCGTTTTATAAGCGGCCTCGCCGAGAACGTTGCGGAAGTCGGTCGTCACTGCGAGATCGCGGCCCTCGTTCAGATGCTCGTTCGACAGACCCGGCCATCTTCCGTAGACCTTACCACCGCGTACCCCTCCGCCAAGCACAAACATTACGTTTGCGTGGCCATGGTCCGTCCCGCCTGTCCCGTTTTGGCGCGCCGTCCGGCCAAACTCGGACATCGTCACGAGTGTCAGGTTCTCGGAATCGGTCCCCATGTCCTTCCAGAAGGCGCTGATCGCCTCGGAGAACTCTCTCAGCCGATTGGCAAGCTGCCCATTCGCGCTTCCCTGGTTCTGGTGCGTATCCCATCCGCCGATATCCGAAAACGCCGCCTCGACGCCAAGATCCGCCTTCATCAACTGTGCAATCTGCTTCAGGCTGTTGCCAAACGGGGTCTTCGGATAGTCGACGCCCGCCGCCGGCTGATAGTGTGCCGGATCCGCCGCCTTCAGCATGCGAACGGCCTCAAAGGTTTCCTGCCCGGTGCCGTGGAGCATGGAGTCCGTGCTCCCGTCGTACATCGCCTGGAAGGCATTCGCGATCGGCGAGGCCTGCGGTCCCCTGCCCCCGACGGAGAAGTCTGCTAGGTTGTTGACCGCAATCGCAGGCAGCTTACCCTGCAGCGTTCGAGGGACCTGCGACCCGAGGGCAACTGCGCGGAATGCAGTCGGCTTCCTTTCGGGCGGGCTCACCTGCAGGGCACGGTTCAGCCAGCCGTCCGAGGTCTGCTTCATGCCCGGGGTTCCGCTCTCCATATAGTCCTGCGCGTCGAAGTGGGAGCGTGAGGGGTCGGGCGAGCCTGCAGCGTGGACAATCGCCAGATGGCCCTGGTCGTACAGCGGCTTGAAGGATGCCATGGCAGGGTGCAGGCCGAAGAAGCCGTCTAGGTCAAGGACCTGATTCTTCTGGATCGCGATCGACGGCCGCATGGTGTAGTAGTTCGGCTCCATGTAGGGGACGACGACGTTTAGGCCATCTGCTGCGCCGCGCTGGAAGATGACGACGAGCTTCTTCTTGTTGGCTGCCGCGGTCGTGACCTCCGCCATGACGCTGCGGACAAGGAAGCTGGGGATGACGGAGGTTCCGACGAGGGCGAGCGCTCCACCCTTCATGAATCCACGCCGCGAGACCTGGCGACGGCCGAGATCGCGGCCGTGCATGTCGCATCCCCAGTCGCTGTGATCGGTGAAGCCCTTCCAGATAGCCATGACGAATCTCCTGTCAGCGACGACCTGCATCGCTACCAAATCAAACGCCGACCGCACCGGATAGTTGCCGTTGAAGAGGAGACTTCACTCGAAGCGTCCAAACCCCACGAAGTGGCGCACGCCCGGCGTGAGGGCGCCTTGCCGTCTTAGAAAGACGCCAATTCCTCGATCGCTCGATAAAGATCCTCAGGCTGCGGCAGAATCGCATCCTCCAGCACCGGTTGATACGCAACGAACGTATCCATAGCAGCGACACGGCGCACCGGCGCGTCCAGATCATGGAAGAGCTCGTCGCCGATCCGTGCGGCGATCTCCGCTCCATAGCCCCAGCTCAGCATGTCCTCGTGTGCGATGATGACGCGGCTGGTCTTGCGGACCGACTCGGCGATCGCCTCCCAGTCGTACGGGCTCAGAGAGCGAAGGTCGATCAACTCGACGTCGATTCCCTTCTCGCGATGTATTTTCTGGGCAGCCTGCAGCGCGCGGGGCACAACGGCACCGTAGGTGATCACGGTGAGGTCCTTGCCCGGCCGAACGATCTTTGCCTTGCCGAACGGGATCGTGTAGTCCGGCCCCGGGTACGGCGCTCGGCCGAAGGTTTCGCGGTAGAGCCGCTTGTGCTCTAGGAAGAGTACGGGATCGTCGCAGCGGATCGCCGTTCGCAGCAGGCCCATGGCATCCAGCGCGTTCGACGGCATGATGACCCGAACGCCCGGCGTGTGCGTGAAGATGCTCTCGCCGGACTGCGAGTGATAGATCGAGCCGCCGGTCAGGTAGCCGCCGATCGGCACGCGCATCACCAGCGGGCAGCTGAACTGGCCGTTGGAGCGCCAGCGGATCAGCGAAAGCTCGTTGCGCATCTGGTGCATCGCCGGCCAGATGTAGTCGAAGAACTGAATCTCGACCACCGGCTTCAGCCCGCGCACCGCCATGCCGATCGCGCGGCCAACGATGTTCGCCTCGGCGAGCGGCGAGTTCCAGCAGCGATCGCTCCCGAACTCAGCCTGGAGCCCGGAGGTGAGCTTGAAGACACCGCCCTTGCCCTTCAGTTCGCCCGACAGGAGGGCCTTATCGCGCGTCACGTCAGCGACGTCCTCACCGAAGACGACAATGCGGGAGTCGCGGCGCATCTCGTCCTTCAGGCAGG
>CAZZZQ010000496.1:0-3314 GCA_964658405.1 uncultured Sphingomonas sp. | reverse complement strand
ATCTCGACGGCGGGCGATTCGACGGGGAATGCGCTGGGGAAGAGCTACCGGAGTACGCGGCATGCGCTGGGGAGCTCGGTGAGGCATGTGGGGTCGGCGCTGCATGTGACGCCGAAGCCGGAGACACCGTCGGAGCCGGGGGCTGCGCCTCAGCGGTAGAGGGTGTGGTCGCGGATGTAGGCGGCTACGCTGGCGGGGATGAGGTCGGCGCAGGGGTCGCCTTCGAGGAGGCGGTGGCGGAGCTCGGTGGCGGAGACGTCCTCGTGGATGGAGTCGAGGTGGTGAATGCGGCTGCCGGGGGCGGGAGCGGGGAGGTCGGCGAAGGAGAAGCCGGGGCGGCTGACGACGATCCATTCGGCGAGCTGCATGAGGCGTTCGGGCTCGCGCCAGCGGGGGACGCCGAGGAAGCTGTCGATACCGACGAGGTTGAAGATCGTCGCGCCGGGGAGCCGGGTCTGGAGCTCGATGAGGACGTCGACGGTGTAGTTGGGGCGGCCGTCGGGGCGGGGGGCGTCGCAGTCGGAGGCGGCGAAGCGGGGGTCGGCGGCGCAGGCCAGGGTGGTCATGGCGAGGCGGTCGGCGAAGGTGGCGCTGGCTCCGGTGGGCTTGAGGGGCTGGCGGCCGGTGGGGCCGAAGAGGACGGTGTCGAGGGCGAAGCGGTCGGCTGCGGCGGAGGCGACTGCGAGGTGGCCGCGGTGGATGGGGTCGAAGGATCCTCCGAAGAAGGCGACGCGCATAGGTGATTGTAGGATGCCGGGCGCGGGGCGAGGTTGAAGCTACTGAATCGGGCTGCCCTGCCGATAAAGTGGAGAGCCGACCCGGCCCATTTGCGTGGGCTGGGGGTGTGTTTCACATCTGAATCAGGGCTGTATGCGTTCTTAACAGTGTCGGCTATAGACGATGGTCATCTACACGAAACCGGACCGACACACTAATCTTGAGGTTTGATCGCCAAAGTGTACGTACACGATGAAGGTCCCCAGAGCTCCACGGACAGGCAGTCGGCGCCGAGGCTGGACGAACTCGATGGCAAGACGATCCAGCTTCTGGAGCAGTGGAAGCGGCGTTGCCGTCACAGCCAGCGCTCGCACTGCCAGGTGGCGGATGAGCTGCTTGGCGCGAATCGCTTTATCGCGATTCCGGCGGTGCTGCTCTCCGCGGGCGTGGGGACCGGTCTCCTTGTAACCAGCCAGGTTGCAGGTTCTCCGCATATGGATCTGCGCTGGAAGCTGCTGATTGCGGGTGCGGGGATTGCGGCGGCGGTGCTGACGGCACTACAGGTCTCGCTGCGGCATTTTGAGCGGGCGGAGCGGCATCGCAGTGCGTCGGCCCGGTACGACAGCGTTGTCCGGGAGATCGAGATGCTGCTGGCGGTGCACCCGAAGGATGAGGCCGAGGTGAGGCGCGGGATGGAGCGCGTTCAGGAGCGGATGGATTCGCTTGGGGACCAGTCCCCGGCGCTGGCGACGCGGCATACGGAAGAACGGAAGAGTCCGCGGGATGATGGGGCGGGGCGGCGTCCGCTTTAAGGGTTTTGGAAGGTGAATGCGGATGCCGTGGGTGAGGGCAACCGCAGGTCCTTCGGCTTCGCTCAGGGTGACAAGGTTTTGGGGTTGGCTGAGGGCAACCGCAGGTCCTTCGACTTCGCTCAGGATGACAAGGTTGGGGTTGAGCTGAGGGCTGGAGGCGGAGCTCGCTCCTGATGCGACGGCTAATCAGCTGGTGACGGTTTCTAGTAGCTGAAGGGCGAAGGGCTTGGCAAGGTTCAGGGAGAGCGTCGTGTTGTTCAGAATGATGCAGGTTTCGCCGGTGTTCAGGATGCGATAGGCTACGGTTTTGAAACCAGCGTTGGACCCGTCTTCAGCGATGAAGCGCTGATCGCTTCCGCCGAAGGTGTGCGTGTCGACCCTGCATCCGAGGGCATAGTGTTCGTTTGCCCAGCGAACCTGAAATAGCGCCTGTGTTGCTTTGTTCGAGAGCAGGCGGCCGGTGGTGACCGCGTGCATGAGCGCCAAGAGATCTTCAGCGCTGCAGTAGTAGCCGCCTGCCATCTCCAGGAAGGCGGGGAGACGCTGCTCCACTGGCGCACCTTTAGCGTCGTTCGAACGATAGCTTAGGGCAACATTCGGCGCGGCTGGCGCGAGGCCGTTGAAGATGCCGCTTCGTTTGAGGCCGAGTGGCTCCCAGATGGTCTGCCCGGCCAGTTGCGCATAGGGCATCCCGGAGGCACGCTCTACGATTGCCTTGACCAGAATCCAGTTGGAGTGGGAGTAGTCCCAGTCAGAGCCGGGGGTGAAGCGCGGCGCTCCACTTGCGTAGCGCTGGACGGCCTCCTTCTGGGTGATTGTGGCCAGAGAGAGCTGCGGATCTGCCTTGAGGGCGGGAATGATGTCATTCGGAACTCCGCTGGTGTGGCTCAGAAGGTGGGCGAGGGTGGTGTGGTCGCCTACATCGCTGCGGAGGTAGGGGAGGTAGGTACTGATCGGGGTGTCGAGGCGCAGCTTGTCCTGGTCGACGAGCTTCAGCGTGGTAATCGAAGCGATCCACTTCGAGATGGAACCGGCCTGGAAGATCGTGGTGATGTCGATGGGCTTCCCAGCGGCACGGTCCGAGAGGCCGGAGGCGTGGCTGTAGAGGACCTTGCTGCCTCGGGCGACCAGGATGACGCCTTGAAAGTCGTTCTGTTGGATGAAGGACTCTGCCTGCTGCTCGAGGCTGTTGCTCGGCAAGGATTCGACGTGGGCGGTGAGAACGTGCGCTCCGGCGAGCAGCGATGTTGTGAGGAAGGAGCGACGGTCTGTGATCAGCATGCTTATCCTTTGTAGAGGCTCTGATGGAGATTACGAAGGGTGGAGAGAAAAGTTCATGGGGAGTACGGGCTTTGGTGTGGGGGCAACCGCAGGTCCTTCGGCTTCGCTCAGGATGACAGGGTTTTTGGGGGTGTGAGCTGAGGCTAAGAGCTGGCTTGTTGGCGGTGTTCGTCACATCCTTGCGGTGGGCTGCAAGGATGGGGCACACGGGCCTTGGTGCTGGGGCAACCGCAGGTCCTTCGGCTTCGCTCAGGATGACAGGGTTTTGGGGGCGTGAGCTGAGGCTAAGAGCTGACTGGTTGGCGGTGTTCGTCCCAGCCTTGCGGTGGGTCTGCAAGGATGGCATCCGGGCTTTGGTGCGGGGCAACCGCAGGTCCTTCGACTTCGCTCAGGAGGACAGGGTTTTTGGGGGTGTGAGCTAAAAGCTAAAGGCTAAGAGCTAGAAGCTAAGAGCCGGGGCTGGCTCTTAGCGGGTTAGGCGCGGCCTCTTGCTGAGGGGGAGGG
>CAZZZQ010000495.1:0-3316 GCA_964658405.1 uncultured Sphingomonas sp. | reverse complement strand
CATCGCTTGCCGTCGCCCGTTACGAAGTGGCCTTTGAAATCCATACACCACAGCTGATTTGGTCCCGTGACCGTTGAGAACGGCTCTGAGCAAGGCGTGATGCGTTTTCTTTTCTTCTGTGGACTCGTCAAGCCCGCTCGGCTAAGGATGTTTCCGAATGTGCTAGCTGCAGGCCAGACCAGTTCTGGCTGTAACATTTCCAGCCTTGCCTTGAGTTTGCGTGCGCCCCAAGACGGATGCTTGGCACGGAGGACGAGAATAGCGTTCTCCATCGGCTCAAGGGTTGCGTGCGAGCAGGTATGCGGCCGGCGACTGCGATCCACGAGTCCTTCTGGTCCGGTCTCGTTGTAACGGTTGATCCAGCGATAGGCCGTTGGACGAGAGATTCCATACGCGCGACACAGGTCCGCTACTGACATCTCTTCCTTCTGATAACTCCATAAAAACTGCAAACGTTGATCCAAGATACAACTCTCTTTCCAGGGCATACACCATCGTCGTGTGTCACCCAAACGGCGCGTGTCCGTTACCGTCGCGCTTCGCTGTAAACCATGTCTCCGGTCTATTTCGTAACGCAAGTGCTAAGTACGCTCAGGGGCTCTGCCCCGATCGCGCGGCGACAAGGGGCTTCCCCAATCTTCCGCGCTTCGCTTGTGCAGACCGGCCTTTGGCCGCCTCCGCTTCGCTCCGGTGGGGAGACCCCTCCCCTTGCGCCTTGCTACCCCCGCCTTCGCCAGGTGGCGTTCGGCATGTACATGCCGCGTTTCAACGCGGAAGTGCAAAAGCCCAACACCAAGGAGAAGACACCATGACCAGCCAAGTAAACAACGTCACCGCCATAGACAGCAGAAAGCCCACCACGAAGCAAGAGCTAGTGGCGGCAAACGTGAAGCTCTTGATTGAGCAACTGGAGGCCGGAAAGTCTGACGCCCTCACCAACTACCTCACGGCGATGAGCCGCTTTCATAACTACAGCTTTGGAAACGTGCTGGAGATTGCGCGGCAGATGCCCACCGCAACCCGCGTCGCAGGCTTTCGGGCATGGAAAGACCTTGGCCGTTCCGTCAATGCAGGAGCCAAAGGCATTCGCATTCTCGCCCCGATTGTGGGAGTCCGCAGGAAGAAGGACAGCGAAGCCCAGAAGGACATCACCAAGCAGAATGAACGTGTATTGCTTGGCTTTCGCAATGCCTACGTGTTCGACATCACGCAGACCAACGGCATTGACTTGCCAGCCATGCACGAGGTTAGCGGCGACCCCGGCGACAACATCGACCGCATCGCGTCCTTTCTGGAAGACAGGGGCATTCAGCTTGTTTACAGCGACGACCTACAGGGCGCACTCGGCAAGAGCTTCGGCGGACGCATCGCCATTCTGAACGGTCAATCGAAGGCCGAACAGTTTTCGACGCTGGTTCATGAGACGGCTCACGAACTGCTGCACAAGGCAGAACGCCGCACTGCGACCACCAAGACCGTCCGCGAATTGGAAGCCGAATCCGTTGCCTTTGTTGTCGGAAAGGCGATTGGACTTGTAAACGGCTCCGCATCGGCGGATTACATCCAGCTTTATCAAGGCAACGCATCACTGTTGGCTGAGAGCTTGGAAGTCGTCCAGCAGACCGCAAACATCATCCTCGCTGCGTTGGAACCCGAGGCCGAGGAGCAAGACGCCACGACTTCCGATGAGCTTCAGGAGGTGGCGGCATGAAAACCCTACTCGCCATCTTGAAGAAGGCCGGAGGTTGGCGACCCAGCCTCTACGTGAAGATCGAGAACCCGCCCTATATGCCGTTGGTGATTGAAGCGGTGGACGAGTCCGGTCCTCTTGGACTCCCGGCAATCTCTGTCTGTCACTATGGCGAACAGAACGGCGATGCCATGCGCGACCCCGAGATGTGTTTCGAGCTTGGGTACGGAGGAGGAGCACACCTGATTCCGTACTACTGGCGGAATGACTACGTGGCCGTGGAGCAGGTGTCCCGCGCCATCGTGAATGACCACTACGTGGCGTTGCTCCAGTTGCAGACGCAACACGAGAAGTTCGCCGCGACGTGGGACAACAACCTGCGATTGCAGCAGTACGAAGAAGCCTTCACGGACAAGTGCATTCTCGGCTAGTCCGCTCTGTTGGAGCGGAACCATGCCCGAAGTGTGCCGCTCTGTGACCCACAGCCCAAACCGCTCGAAAGGAGCTATTCATCATGGAAACCCAAATCGTAAACGCCACCGAACACCGCGACCTCCCTCTGTCGATGCTTTTTGAATCGCCATCGAACCCCCGCAGAAACTTCGATGAGAACTTCCTCAAGGGAATGGCCGCGAGTATGCGAGTCCAGGGCGTATTGCAACGGCTACTCGCGCGACCGAAAGAGAAGCGTTTCGAGATCGTCTTTGGAGCGCAGCGGTTCCGTGCAGCGCAGTTGGCGGAGCTTCCCACGATTCCGGTCGATATCCGCGAGATGTCCGACGCGGAAGTGTTGGAGGCGCAGTTGGTCGAGAACCTGCAACGTCGCGACGTTCACCCGATGGAAGAAGCGCAGGGCTTTAAAGGTCTTCTCTACTTGGAGGAGCCGAAGTACACCGTCGAGCAGATCGCCGCGAAGATGGGTAAGACTCCTGCCTATGTAACCACCCGCCTCAAACTGACCGACCTTGCTTCAGTTGTGGTCGAGGCGTTCTATGCCGAAGAGATTGGCGTAGGCCATGCGCTTCTCTTGGCGAAGCTCCAACTAGACCAGCAGGAACAGGCGCTGTCCGCCTGCTTCAAAGAGGTTTACAACGGAGAGCGGAAACCCAACCGCATCCTGCTACCCGTCCGCAACCTGCAGTTCTGGATTGATACCAACATCGTCCTCGCCCTCAGGGAAGCCCCTTTCGACAAGAGAGACACGCAGCTTATCCCGTCAGCGGGAAGCTGTGTCGATTGCCCGAAGCGGACAGGACACAACAAGCTCCTGTTTTCGGACATCGGCGGCAAGCTGGACTCTTGCACCGACCCGACCTGCTACCAGTCGAAGGTCGCCGCACACGTTGCGAAGACCATTGCCGCCAAGCCGAACCTCGTGCAAATCAGCACAGCCTACGGCCAGCAGAAGGAAGGCAGCAACACGCTTCCGCGAAACAAGTACACCGAAATCCGCGCCGAGAAGCCACATGACAAGGACGCGGCCAAGCGACCAGAGTTCAAGGTGTGCAAGTTCACCACAGAAGCCATCGTCACCGATGGGAGCGAACTTGGAACCATGCGGAAGGTTTGCACCAATTCCACTTGCCCCGTACACCACCCGCAGCGGCAGACCAGCCGCGAGGATGA
>CAZZZQ010000494.1:0-3317 GCA_964658405.1 uncultured Sphingomonas sp. | reverse complement strand
GGAGGATTTCCATGGCACGCTCCATCCGATCCTCCAGGATTCAACACGACGAGACCTGCATCCATTGACCCAGTCCCATACCCGGTCGATGGAGCGCCAAGACCCTGGCCGGGTGGATTGCACCATTGTTTGTCCGGGCTGCCACCCTGGCCATTGCGCCCGGTGTCGATCACGAAGTGCTTTCCTTCTAGAAGCGCTGAGACGGCCTCCCCATAGGCCCGGTTCGCAGCGGTGGAACGATAGTTGCTCGTATTGAGCGCGAATCCCTGTGCCTCTGCAATGCCAGCCTGACGGAGACGTTTTGCGAGGAGCGGAATGGGAATGGCTCCTTCGTGTCCGGCATCGATGTAGACCAGTGCCTGTGGGTCTTTTGCCTTGATGGTAGAGACGGCATCGGAAAGAAGGTCCAGGCGCTCTCTTTGTTGAGACGCGGAAAGACAGCCCTTTATTTCGAGTTGCGAGACAGCATCGGGCTCGAGGATGATGACTGCCTTGATCGAGCCGAGGCCCAGGGCAAATCGCTCAATCCATTGGCGATATGCTGCGGCATCGGCAGCGCCGCCCCTGGAGTACTGTCCGCAATCACGGTGCACCATGTTGTACGCGACGAGAATGGGAACCTGGCCTAGCTGACCCGCTCTCTTCGAGACCGATGCGACATTACCTTCGATCTGCTCAGGGGGGCTCCAGTCTCCAAACCAGACTCCCTGCGTGAGCTTCGCAATCTTCGCAATTGCTTTAGGCGGCGAGTCCGGAAAGTACGCTTCGCAGGACTCTGCAACATGTGAGGATGCAACAGAGTATGGGTTTACATAAAACGATGCGCCGAGGAGTGGATAACTCGATGAGCCAGCGTCTTTCCGGCTGCGCGAGGGTCCGGTCGCATCCTGACCGTGGGCAGCTGGGCTCAGCAGGCAGAGAGCGGTGCCCATCACTGCGCTGCGGAAGGCGATCCATGGAATCCTGCTCATGAGGAAATTCTACAAGCGAGCCCGCGAAGTCCTTCCGCACGACGATCTTAGGCGAGTTTCAAGACGCTCTCGCGTATCGCCGATGGATGAGAAAGAGTACCCGGTAAGTAGGATTCGTGCATTTCGTCTTATGATCGTCCTGAGTGGAGACTCCAGCCGTGCTGAGCCTGCCAGGACGATCGTTGCACCGGCATAGCCTGCGAAGACTATCCTGCGTGTCTGTTGGTTTGGCATCGCTCGTTCTGATTGCCACAACGGCTCTCTCCCAAACGACGTCGCGCATCTCCGGCCAGGCCGTCAATGGAGTCTCGGGTCTCCCGATCTCGCGCGTCCTTATTCGTTGCGGAAGCGAGTCCATGCTGACCGATGGGGAGGGCAGATTTCAGTGCGGTGCCGACGGCAGCACCGTGTCGATCACCGCGATGAAACCCGGATACTACGCCGCGCTTGATCCTAACGACTTTGGATCGACTACTGTCAGCGCTCCTTACAGCAGTAGCCCGGTGCAGGTACCGCTCTACCCCGAGGCAGTTTTGAGCGGGTCTCTTACGTCGCAGTCAGGAGAGCCACTTCCAAATGTAATGGTGCAGGCCCGCAGGCTCGTCTACGAAGAGTCCGGGCATCGTTGGGAGCCGGGGACCCCGGTGAGGACGGACTCCAGGGGTGAGTTTCGTCTTCCGGTTCAGCCGGGGGACTACAGTGTTCGATCCTTGTACAGTGCAGGTAACAGTGGCCACCCGCAGGCGATTCTTCCGCTTTGTCTTCCGGAGGGGAGCGCGTTCTCCGGCGCGCATCTGATCCACGCACTTCCAGGCGAGACGCAGCACTTCGACATGCAGGCTATGAGCCTGCCGACAGTCTCCGCCAGGCTCATCCTCGATCCCGAAGGAAACCGGGGCGGGCCGCGTATCTTCGCCTACACGGCCGATGGCTCCCAGTTCCCTCTTCGCTCCTCTGGCGGCGCGGACGCAGGGGGTCGCACGGTCGATCTTCCTCGGGGGTCATACGTTCTTTACGCCCGGCGACAGGGCGCAAACGGGACTGAGGAGGCCGAGACTCGTGTAACGGCAGCGGACAACGACCTTTCCGGGGTTGTCCTCCGGTTTTCGCAGGACGGCCTGGTGACCGTCGAGATGCAGGCCGATCCCGCCGGCACCACGATCACCCCACCGACCATTGCCCAGCTTGGACTCTATCTTGAGGCAACGGACGGTTCTCCAGCCTTTGAGGAGCCGACGCAGCATCTCGAAAGCCGCGAGGGCCAGGGATCTTTCTTCAGCCCGCCGGCCGGCAGCTACCGATTGCGTGCTCGCGGTTCCGGACAATGGTTCGTACGATCGGCGACGTTAGGGACAAGCGATCTCCTGAGACAGGATCTGGTGATCACCCCGGGTGCTGGCGCCGCCTCGGTTCGCATTCTTGTCAGCAGCCAGACCGCCGGCATATCCGGGGTGGTTCGGAAGAGCGGCCAGCCGGCCGCGGGATGGATCTATCTGGTCTGTACAACACCGAGCGCTTCGCCGTTACAGATTCTGCACGCGAACGCCGACGGCAAGTATGTACGCTCCTTTATTCCGCCTGGAAGCTACCGGGCTATTGCGTTTGAGCATCGGCACTCGATCAACTTCGAGGATCCCGCGCAGCTCGCGGCATTGAGCAACGAGATGCGATCCGTAAGTGTTGCGCCTGGCGACAAAGGCACCCTCGATCTTGAGATTGCGCCGGACCGGGAGGCCCGGTAATGCGGAGAGCGGCGTATCTGGCTTTCCTGGCATTTGCGGCTGCCATACCGGCTGCAGCCCAGGGATATCGGATCACAGGAACTCTCGTCAGCAGCATGGATGGAGCTCCCATCGCTCACGGGCATGTTGATACCACCGTCGTTCGAGACGACGGCCGGACGGACTCGGCTGCCGTTGCAGCGGAGACAGACGCGGCGGGAAGATTTCAGCTCAATGTGCCGGTGCCGGGAGTATGGAAGGTGACGGCCAGCGCGCGGGGATACACGCAGAAGAGCTTTGAAGAGCACCAGGAGTTCTTCACAGGGGTAGTGGTCGGCAAAGAGAACCCATCGCCATCCATCCAGTTCAAACTCGCACCCAACGCCAGCATTACTGGCTTTGTCTTGGACGAAGCGGGCGAAGCTGTACGAAATAATTGCCAGGTCACTCTCCTGAAAGCGATCGACGCGGACCCGTCGGACGCTGAAGTCTCCTGGCGTGGAGTGGCCTCGACGCGCACCGATGACCGAGGCCGGTACGAGTTTCCAAACCTTGCAGACGGAAGCTATGAGGTGATCGTCCATGCCCAGCCATGGTATGCCGTTGGAGCGAATGGGTTCTTCAA
>CAZZZQ010000493.1:900-3330 GCA_964658405.1 uncultured Sphingomonas sp. | reverse complement strand
ACATGGTGGTGCCTCCCGGTGCATGCTGCTCACGCTGGTTGCCAGCGTTCATCTTAGTTAAGGAACTCGAACTCATTGGAGCTGAACAGGACACGCGCATACTGCTTCCACGCTGTAAGTGGCTCCTGATCGACCAGGTATCCAGGCTTTTCAGGCGTTGATTTCAGGAACGTAAGCCCAAGCTGAAGTTCATCGGGAGCCGGGTTGCGGCCAAAGAGCAACTGGTACGCCTCGGTGATGCGGGCTGGATCGTCCGGCTTGGCGTAGACGCGGTCGGCAAACTTCCCTGCCTGCGCGTACACAAAGGTGTTGTTCATGAAGTAGAGACGCTGCACTGGAACGTTGGTGGAGAAGCGCTGCTCCGCCGTAAAGGTAGGATTCGGGAAGTCGAACGACTGCAGGAACGGGTCGATGCGGAAGCGACTCACCTTGGCGTACAGCGTGCGCCGGGTATTCTCGATCCCGAGTTTCTTTGCCGGGCCGCCCATCTTCGAGGTGTCCAGGTCGCCGGCGACGAAGAGGATGGAGTCCCGCAACTGCTCCGCGTCCAGTCGCTGCAGGGTGAAGTGCGAGTACAGCCGATTCTCCGGATCCTTCTCGTGCGCATCAGGACTCTCCTTCGAAGATTGCTGGTAGACCGAAGAGAGCATGATGGTGCGCTGAAGCTTTTTGAGCGACATCCCATCCTTCTGGAACTGGATGGCGAGGTAGTCCAGCAGCTCCGGATTGGAGGGAGGATCGCCGACCTTGCCGAAGTTATCGGGCGTGTTGACGATGCCCGTTCCGAAGTGCCATTTCCAGACCCGGTTGACCCATACGCGCGAGGCGATCGGGCTGGCTACGATATCGTTTGCGAGCTCAAGTCGACCGCTGCCTTCGCTGTAGGGCTTTTTGTCGGTCTTGCCGAGCACCGTCAGGAAGGCCCGGGGGACCTCTGGTCCGAGCGCATGAGGATTGCCCCGGATGTTCAGCGCGATGTTCATCGCTTTGGGCTTGTCGGACATGCCATGAACGAACGGGTACTGCTCAGGCAACTCCTTGTGAACGCGCTTCGATTCGGCCTCGAGCGAGGTGAGGTACTGCTGCTCAGAGTCTCCCAGTCTCCGACGCAGCCCCCATCCACGGTAGACGAAGAGCCCTGGATCGCCCCTGCCATCGCCCTCGGAGGAGAGTGCGCGGACGAAGAGATCGCTGTACAGATTGGCCCGCTCCGAGGTCATGACCTTCAGCTCCAGCGTGCAGCCGGGGCAGAACTCGTCGTAGGTATCGAACTCGTTGGGCTTCGCCTCTTTCTTGCGGCGAGTCGGAACGTCTGCCTTTGCCTTGATCTTTTCGTTGTCGTCTTCGATGACCTTCTGTTCGAGCTCGAGATCGATCACAAGATTTTGAAAGCTGTCACCGAGGGCCTTCGCCTGGTCCTCGCTTCCGCCCTGCGCGATCATCATCTGCCAGTCATGCAGGTAGGGATAGAAAGACTGCTTCCGGCCCAGAAATTTGATCCATCGGTCCAGCTGCTCTGGATCGAGTTTGTCCTTCTCTGCGACATCCTCCGACTTCATCTTCGGCTTGCCGGTCACGCGCCATGCTGCCACCATGTACGACGAGGAGCGAGATGCAACTGCCTTCGCCAGCTGCTCCGAGGCGGTCTTGTTATAGAGCTGGATCGCCTCATCCATCTTGTCGACCCTGGTGAAGAGATCCTTCCAGTAGGTCGTCTGGGCCTCATGGGCAAGTGTGTACTCTTTATAGGTCGAGCTCGCGAAGACTCCGCCCATCGCGTAGTAATCCTTCGCGAGGATGGGGTCGTATTTGTGATCGTGGCAGCGAGCACAGGCCACGGTCAGGCCGAGGAACCCGCGGCTTACGGCGTCGATGCGCTCATTCCGCTCATCAGCCCGGCCTTGAACCGGTTCTGCCTGGTCCCAGATCCACGGCCCCTCGCCGAGGAACGACGTCGCCTCGAGATCATCCGGCGTCGGCTTTTTGTCCAGCAGGTCTCCGGCGAGCTGCATCCTGGTGAAGCGATCGTACGGGACGTCCGTATTCATCGCCTTGACGACCCAGTCTCTGTAGAGATACGCGCCATCAAGCGGCATATAGCCGCGACCCCGCGGATCAAGGCCGCGAATGTCATCGTCGGCATAGCGGGCTACGTCCAGCCAGTGCCTTCCCCAGCGCTCGCCGTAGCGCGGCGACGCCAGCAGCCGGTCGATCAGGTTTTCGTACGCCTTGGGATCTTTATCCGCCTCGAAGGCGCGAACCTCTTCCTGGGTCGGCGGCAGGCCGATCAGGTCCAGGGTGGCACGACGAATCAGGGTCCGGCGATCCGCCATGGCGGCCGGCTTCAGCCCCTTTGCCTCCAACCTGGCCAGGACCAGGCGATCGATGTCGGTCCTCGCCCACGAGTCGTTCTTCACGGATGCAGGAATC
>CAZZZQ010000493.1:0-890 GCA_964658405.1 uncultured Sphingomonas sp. | reverse complement strand
CTCGTCGGTGATCTGCTTGCCTTCTGCACGCACCGGAACCGCGCTCGCTGGCCATGGTGCACCCATCTTGATCCACTGCGCGAGCGAAGCAATCTCGTCGTCGTTAAGCTTGGGTCCCTTGGGGGGCATCTTCAGTTCGCCGGTCTGATGCACCGCGGTGAGCAGAAGGCTTTTGTCAGGGTCGCCGGGAAGGATCGCCGGGCCCGAATCGCCGCCCTTGAGCATCGTCTCGCGAGAGGCCATGCTGAGCCCTCCGGCAGACCGCTCCTGGTGGCAGCTTCCGCATTGCGTTGCGAGGATGGGTCGGATCTTGTTCTCGAAGAACTCCTCTCCAACGCCGTTCTTTGCCGGTCCCTTTACATCCGCTGCCGTAACAACTTTTCCGGCGGAAGCCGTGTCCCAGACTGCTCCCATCCTGACCCATTCAGAGATGCGGGCGATCTCCGTATCCGAGAGCTTGGGCCCGCGCGGGGGCATCTTGAGATCGCCGGTCTGCTTCACGGCCTCGACAAGCAGGCTCTTGTCGGGATTTCCCGGGACGATGGCCGGACCTGACTCGCCGCCCTTCAGCAGGTCCTGCCGGGAATCGATCCGCAGGCCGCCCTTCGCCTTTTCGGTGTGGCAGGAGTAGCAGTTCTGCGCCAGCACGGGCGCAACGTTTTCCTGAAAGTACTTCGAAGCATCCGGCTTGCCGGTCTGTTCATCAGCGCCATAGATGGGGCTGGTGCTGCCAAACGCAACGCTCAGGGTCAGCAGCGTGTATGTACCTAGAAGCCAACGTGAACTCATTGCACATTTCCTTCCGCGGTATCGATCGGTCCTGCGGGCGCTGTACGTCCCTGTGAGCAGAGCTCGATATGGTCAACCAGATCGAGGAACTGCTGTCCGTT
>CAZZZQ010000492.1:1569-3336 GCA_964658405.1 uncultured Sphingomonas sp. | reverse complement strand
TACATCGAGCTATCCGCGCTCCCGGACGGAAGCTTCGACATCCTCAACTCCCGCACCCAGGCCGCCAAACACTACAATGTCCTCCACTAAGTAGTTGTCCTCACGCGAAGCGTCCAATCCCTACACCTTTAGAGATCAGTCATAGGCTCAATCTTCCCGAGCAGCAGAAGATACGCACCAATCCCGATCACCAGGTAGATCGCCGACACCCCAAAGGCCCACGCGTAGTTATCGTGCGCTGCGACAAGATAGCCGGTAACAATCGGCGCAGCGATCCCCGAGAGTTGGTTCGAAAAGTTCACGATCCCGCCCACGGTCCCAACGCTGCGTCGCGGCGCAATCAGCGAAGGAAGTGACCAGCCCACCGGCGCCGCCGCCGACAGGCCGCCGATTGAAACACTGATCCAGAACAGCGCCCAGAACGGCGTGTGAGCGTTCGCCGCGCCGAGGATGCCAAGCCCGAAGGCCGTCCCGATCACAAGCGTAGTCTTCCGCACGCGACTCTCATTCCACCCACGCTGGATCAGCCAGTCGACCAGCCAGCCGCCCACGATCAGGTCGCCCGCCGTTGCGACAAGCCACGGCACGCCGGTGTACAGGAAGGAATGCATCAGGTCGATGTGCAACGCCGACGAAAGGTAGCTCGGCAGCCACGTCAGCAACAGGTAGAAGACATAGTTATACGACCCGAAGCCGAGCGCCAGGCCAAGCACCTTGCGCTGGCGGATCAAGGTCCCCAGCGACGCAGGTTCCCCCAGTTCGCCGGCAAAGTCGCGGTCGGCCTCAGTGACGTCGCCGATATAGGAGCGCTCCTCCGGGCTGAGCTTCGGATCGTCCTGCGGGTCGCGATAGATGGCCGAGAAGAGGCCAAAGTAGACCAGGCTGATCAGGCCTGTCAGCGCAAAGCTCCAGCGCCAACCGACCTTCAGCAGCAGCAGCCCCAGCAGCGGTACACCGATCGCCGAGGCAAACTTCGCCGCCGCATCGAAGATCGCCGTCGCAAAGCTGCGCTCGCTGGTTGGGAACCACGCGCCGATGGCCTTCGCGTTCGCCGGGAAGGTCGGTGCCTCGCCCACTCCGAGTACAAGCCGCGCCCCGAAGAAGCCCGGCAGAGACGGGGTCAGCGCGGCGCCAAAGGAGGCTACGCTCCACAGAAAGGTGCTGACGCGGCCCACGCGCCGCACGCCAAACTTGTCCAGCAGAACGCCTACCGGCAGCTGGCAGAGCGCGTATGTCCAGTTGTACGCACCGGAGAGGTAGCCGAACGCAATGGTCGAGATCCCAAAGCTGGTCGTCAGCGCCGCGTGCGAGACGGACAGGTTGACCCGATCGAAGTAGTTCACAAGCACGCCCAGCCCAAGCAGCCAGGCGATTCGCCAGCGACGGCGCGAGTTGGGTTCTCTTGGGGTCGGCTTCACAGTGGACACGAGGACGCGTCTCATCCTAACGTACCGAAGGAGGGTTAGGCACCCGCGCCCCCATGAGATACCTGATCGATCGCGAGTTCCGCACGCCGAAGGCCGATCGCCCCGCACGGCCCTTCGCCCCCTACGCCGCCGAGCTCCGCCGCGAACTCAGCCAGCGCAATCTTCGCTGGGCGATCGAGCAGGGTGCGCTCCACGAGCCCAGCATGGGAGCGGCCCCGGCAGTCCTCTACCGCGAGGATGAGGCAGGCCGCCACGGAAACTTCCTCGACGCCAGCTATCGGGCCATCCGGCAGACCCCGGAATGGGCGCGCCGCTTGACCAAGGTCCACACCTCGGCGAA
>CAZZZQ010000492.1:0-1559 GCA_964658405.1 uncultured Sphingomonas sp. | reverse complement strand
CCTCCAACAGCTCCGACGCCCTGCTGATGAACATCTTCTGCCATCCGGAGACGCTGGCCAGCCCCGCAACCCGTCTTCTGCTCGGCATCGACGCCGACGCCGAGGCGCACTTCGGCCACAAGCCCGGCGTCCCGCTGCTCAGCGGCCGCCGCGACTGCACCGAGGTCGACCTGAGGCTGGGCAACCTGCTGATCGAGGCGAAGCTCACCGAATACGACTTCCAGACCGCTGCGTTAAAGCTCATCCACCGATACCGCGACTTTGAAGAGGTCTTCAACCCGGAGTTGCTCGAGCTTGCAGGGGATAGCGTCCAGTCATACCAGCTCATCCGCGGTGTGCTCGCGGCGCAGGCCTCGCCAGGGACACGCTTCTGCGTTCTCTGCGATGGCCGCCGCCCCGACCTCATCGCGAGCTGGCACCGCATCCAGCGGTCGGTGCAGATCTACGACCTCCGCAGCCGGCTCCTTCTGCTCACCTGGCAGGAGCTCGCAGCCACCCTCCCCGGCGAGTTGCAGTCCTTTCTTGACCAGAAGTACGGCATCGCCTGAGCTGTTTATGCTCCTGTGACCGGCCCCTATTATCTTTGTGGAATGACCTTATCCTGCCGCTCCCTTGGACTTCTCGCCGCCGCTTTTGCGATTGCCACCGCCAGCCTGGCCGCCCAGAGTGCCCCACCGCTCGTCCTGATCTCGGTCGACGGCATGAAGCCCGAGTATGTCCTGCAGGCTGACCAGCATGGTCTCAAGATCCCCATCCTGCAGAGCTTCCTGACGAAGGGAAGCTACGCGCAGGGTGTCATCGGTGTCCTCCCGACCGTCACCTATCCGAGCCACACCACCATGATCACGGGCGTCTGGCCTGCCGAGCACGGCGTCATCGACAACACCGTCTTCGACCCGTTCAACGAGCATCCGAACACCTGGTACTGGGACTTCAACGACATCAAGGTCCCGACGCTCTACACGGTTGCGGACGCCGCCGGCATCAAGACCGCGAACGTCGGCTGGCCCGTCACCGTCAACGCGCCGATCGACTACAACATCGCCGAAGGTACGCAGTCCGAGCACACGGATAAACCCGCCGGTGTGCCCTACCATCCCGCCGACCTCCTCGATCAGATCGGCGTTCACCCCTCCAAAGCTATCGATCAGGATGTGACGAAGACCAGGGAAGCGGTGGCCCTGCTGCAGAAGTATCACCCCGGCCTGCTGCTGGTGCACCTCACCGATATGGATCATGAGGAGCATGTCTACGGCCCATTCAGCCCGCAGGCAGACGCCTCGCTCGAGGTGATCGACGCCCAGATCGGCGAGATCGCGAAAGCTGCCCTCGCGGTCGATCCTCATACCCGCATTGTTGTCGTGTCAGACCATGGATTCACGGCTGTCGATCAACGCACCAACCTCAACGTCCTCTTCGCTGAGGCCGGCCTGATCGAGCTTGGAGCTCCAAAGCCGGGCACCAAAACGCCCTCAGTGATCAGCTGGCAGGCGGAGGCTTGGGCTGCAGGTGGCTCGAACGCCATCATCCTGCAGCACCCGCAGGACGCAGCGCTGGTG
>CAZZZQ010000491.1:2296-3339 GCA_964658405.1 uncultured Sphingomonas sp. | reverse complement strand
GGGTTGAGATTTTCGATCAGGTTCGACTCGATCAGATCGCCCGACCGCTCACCAAGCATGATGACGCGCCACGGTGACTGGTGCGGAGTATCAGCCATGACAAGGCCGGAATGATCCAGGCGCGGAGAAAGGTCGGTCGTAAGGTTCGTAGGCCCCGACGGAGTGAGATACATGCCGGCCCAATCGGTCAGGTCGGCCTCCATGACAGCGGCGTACGTGGAGGGATCGACCTGTGCGAGCAGGGGAAGGATGACATGCGCACCTGCCTTTATTCCGGACAGCGGCTGCTTCACGTACTCGTGCTCAAAGGAGTTGTGATACTGATCCGTGATTCCGGCCCAGACGGTGGCGTCGGATGCGAAGTGAAAGGAGGTACGTTCCTTCGTCACGATAAAGTGGCTGAGGCCTGGCTGGGCAGGCAGGACATAGCGAAGGGCGACGCCATCGGGGTACGCCCTTACGATCAGACTCATCCGGCGGTGGCTCGAGCCACGCTCCTGCAGCGCGAGGGTGACCTCGCTGTACTGGTCGCGAATGTGGTCGGCTTTGCCCCAGACAGGCTTCCAGGTGCGGTCGGTGGAGTGGTGCTCTTCGCTCAGGAGAGTCCAGTCGCCCATCGCCGGCTGACCTTCGAGGTCGAGGCCGAGGTCTGAAGGTGCGAGGACGGGATGACCGGATCTCGAGATCGAGTAGGTAAGCGGATTGAGCGTGACGACCACTTCGACTCTCTTGTCGGGGGAGACAATCCTGTGAACAGGCTCAGCGGCGCGCGCAGCGGTGACAATCGTCGCCAGCCCCAGGATTGAGCAGGCGACAAGACGGGCTTCGCGTCTGAACGTTTTGTGACCGTGGATCTTCAGCATGACAGTCTTCCCCAGAATTCAATTGCCAATAATATACAGACCTGTCTTCTCTGTTTCTTAATGCGCGTCTGCTTTCGCCGTTCCTGAGGAAGTGCATTGTCTTCGCTGACGAGAATAGGTACAGTGTTGCGGTACTTCAGACCGTACCGAGACTGGGTGCGAATCCTGCGGCTTTATAGA
>CAZZZQ010000491.1:0-2286 GCA_964658405.1 uncultured Sphingomonas sp. | reverse complement strand
GCGGCATGGGGCGAGCAAAGAAAACGTTTTACGGGTTTCTCCCAGTGGCGGTGTCGGTACTTGCTACGTTCCTTGCATCGTCGTCCGTCTGGTCGCAAAACAAGGCTCTCGCGCCTACGCCGCCCATGGGCTGGAACAGCTGGGATTCGTATGGCACGACCGTTCGTGAAGACGAGGTCAAAGCAAACGCGGACACCATGGCCTCGAAGCTGAAACAGTTCGGGTGGCAGTACATCATCGTCGACATCCAATGGTACGAGCCAAACGCCCAGGCTCATGGCTACAGACCGAACGCGAAGCTTTCGATGGATGCAAACGGGCGCCTTGTTCCTGCCGTCAATCGCTTTCCATCTGCACAGAACGGGCAGGGCTTCAAAGCGCTGGCAGACTATGTCCATGGCAAGGGCCTGAAGTTTGGCATTCATATATTGCGCGGAATTCCTCGGCAGGCAGTAGCTCAGAACGCAGTGATTCTCGGAACGTCTTTCCATGCTGGCGACGTAGCGGACAAGAACAACCTGTGCGCATGGAATACCGATATGTACGGCGTCGACATGAGCAAGCCCGGCGGCCAGGCCTACTACGACTCCATCGTGGCGCAATACGCAGCTTGGGGCGTGGACTTTATCAAAGCGGACGATATGTCCAGGCCTTATCACACGGCTGAGATCGAGGGGTTGCATAAAGCAATCTCGAAGGTACATCGCCCAATCGTACTCAGCCTCTCGCCCGGGCCGGCCCCGCTGCAGGAGGTCACGAGTCTCCGCCAGAACGCGCAGATGTGGCGGATTGAAGATGACCTCTGGGATGACTGGGCTTCGCTCAGGAACATGAATGTTCGGATCGAGCAATGGGCAGACCTGGTCGTTCCGGGAGGCTGGCCAGATGCCGATATGCTTCCACTGGGCCATATCGGATTGCGAGCTGAGCGCGGCAACGATCGTCTCTCCCTTCTGACACACGATGAGCAGAAGACGATGATAAGTCTTTGGTCCATCTTCCGGTCGCCGCTGATGTTTGGTGGCGATCTGCCCACACTTGACCCGTTCACGACCTCGCTTCTGACGAATGCGGAGGTCCTTGCAGTGAACCAGCACAGCACCGGAAATCGCATCGCCTACAAAGAAGGCGAGCTCCGTGTGTGGACCGCGAAATCCAGTTTGAATCCGCACCTGGGCTATCTTGCCGTCTTCAATATGGGAGACACGCCCGCTGAGATGAAGCTTCCCTGGGACAAGATCGGTTTGAACAAGCCGCACAGCGCGCTGAAAGACTTGTGGACTGCGACGTCGATCCCGATAGCTCCTGCGCTTGTCGTTAAACTTGCGCCGCATGCTTCAGCGATGTACAGCGTCATGATGCCTTAGCTATGGGAGCGTGCGATACGGCACCGCGGACAGAATTTTGCCGCCGTACTGCACTGTTACGATGGCTCCGCCCTGGACGTCCGTAAGGCTGTCGACGTGGCCATCGGGCCATCGGATCTCCAGGCGGTCTGCCTTTGTGGACGCGCCAAGTCCAAAGCGCAGTCGAAGGTCATTCTGTGAGAGAAAGCTGCCACCGCTGCGAACCTCGGCTATCATCGTATGATGCTTGACACTGACAGTAGCCTTGGCGCCGATGGCAAGAGCATTAGGCGCGTTGCCTGTAAGGCGCACGGTGAGTGCGTGGTTTTGATACGTCATCTCGTTGCGCAATAGGCTCGGTACGTCTGCGAGGTTGTTGACAACGATATCTGTCTGACCGGTGTTGAAGAGGTCCCCGAAGGCAACGCCGCGCGAAGAGTGTTTTGCCAGAAGCCCCGGACCGCCGCGGAGTGAAACATCCTCGAAGGTCCCGTCGCCCTTGTTGCGATAGAGAATCTTGCGCTGCTGGTAGGAGGTGTCGGCGAGGGCATCGACCTCCTGATAAATATGCCCGTTGCCTATAAAGATATCGGGCCATCCGTCGTTGTCGAAGTCGAAAAAACCGGTGCCCCAGCCAACAAAGCTCGTGTTCACCCCGAGGCCGCTAGCGAAGGTCACATCGTCAAAGGTTCCGTCGGCGCGGTTGCGGTAGAGGGTGCTGGTGTCCTGCTCAAAATTGGTCTTCACGATGTCGAGCCAGCCGTCTGCGTTGAAGTCCGCCGCGTCGGCACCCATGCCACTCTGTTCGCGCCCGTCCTCGTTGTAAGCGACGCCGCTAAGGACGCCGCTTTCGGTAAACGTTCCATCGTGGTTGTTGGTGTAAAGAAGCGATGGAGTGGAGTCGTTGGCGACGTAGATGTCGGGCCAGCCGTCGTTGTTG
>CAZZZQ010000490.1:0-3342 GCA_964658405.1 uncultured Sphingomonas sp. | reverse complement strand
AGGATGACAGAGTGTTGTAGGTACTTTGGCGAGGGTGATGGTTGAGGAACCCACCCTTCGCATAGGGCTGCGAAGCATGGGACACTCCGAGCTCTTTGCGTTGTTCGCTGCGGGGGGAATGCCGAGGACCTGCCTCAACAGGCAGTTGTTCCGAAGCGAGGCGTAGCTATGCTCTCCCCATGCGGAATCCGTTCAATCAAGTAAGTCGTCGCGCCTTTGTATCCGCCGGGGCACTGACTCTTCTCTCGGCCGGAATCGGCAAGGCCGAGGCGCAGGCTGCGGGCGAGCCGCTTCCCTCTTGGAACGATGGGCCAGCAAAGGCGGCGGTGCTTGCGTTTGTCCGGGATACCACCGAGCGGTCGAGCCCGAAGTATGTTGAGCCGGCAGATCGCATCGCCACCTTCGATCAGGATGGCACGCTGTGGACCGAGCACCCGCTGTACGGGCAGGCGGCGTTTGCGCTGGCGCGTGTCGGGGAGCTGGCGCCGTCGCATCCGGAGTGGAAGACGACGGAGCCGTTCAAGACCGTCCTCGCGCGTGACTACGCAGGCATGGCGCACTTCACCGAGCGGGACTGGCTCGAGATCGTCGCCGTCACCCATGCGGGGATGAGCGTCGAGGCCTTCCAGGGACTGGTGACGAAGTGGCTTGAGACCGCGAAGGCGCCGCGCTTCAACCGGCCGTATACCGACCTGGTCTTCCAGCCGATGCTGGAGGTGATGCAGTATCTGCGCGCGCACGGCTTCAGGACGTACATCGTCACGGGCGGCGGGCAGGAGTTTGTGCGTGTGTATAGCGAGCGTGTATACGGTGTGCCGCCGGAGCACGTGGTCGGGTCGAGCATCATGACGACCTATGCCAACACCGACGGTAAGCCCGTGCTGATGCGCGAGCCGAAGCCGTTCTTTATCGACGATGGTCCGGGGAAGGTGGTCGGGATTAACCTGTTCGTCGGCAAGCGACCGCAGGCTGCGTTTGGGAACTCGGGTTCGGCCGACCTGAAGTCCGGCGATGCGCAGATGCTGGAGTGGGCGCAGGCGGGCGACGGGGCGCGGCTCATGATGCTTGTGCTGCACGATGATGCAAAGCGCGAGTATGCGTACGGACCCGCCGCGGGGCTGCCCAACACCGGCGTGGGAACCTTCTCCGAGGCGCTGCTGCTGGAGGCGACGAAGAATGCGTGGATCATCATCAGCATGAAGAATGACTGGAAGAAGGTCTTCGCGTTTGAGCAGTGATGGAGTAAACAGGCAGGTGCTAGAGTGAGTCAGTCCATTCCATACGAGGTTAGAACGATTCGATCGAGACCGATCTCTCTCTGGCTGCTCGCACTCTTCCAGATCTGGCTTGCTCACGCCGTTGGCTTCATGGCCCACGAGTATGCCCACAGCTTCACAGCCTGGCTGCTGCACTGCAAGGCCAACCCGCTCGCGCTCGACTACGGCCATCTGAATCTTGATAACTTCCTTTTTCAGGAAGATATCGACGAGAACGTCGACTACGGTCCGATCTTCGCGGCAGGTCGTAACTGGTCTGCCGGTCTAATCGCGGTTGCCGGGGTGCTGCTTGGAAATGGACTTACCTATCTGGTAAGTCGCTGGGCCTTTGCAAGAGCGATGGCGGGAAGGCATCGTGCGAGTGTGATGTTCTTCTTCTGGCTCTGCGTGATGAGTGTCGGAAACTTCCTCTCCTATGTGCCGATGCGAACCTTCGCGACGCATGCGGATATGGCGACGACGGCGCAGGGCTTCGGCGTCTCCGCATGGGTCATCGCGGTCGTGCTGGGCGTGCCGTTCGCGGTTGCGATCTGGCACATGCTTTCGAAGATCCTGCCGCAGGCCGAGGTCTTTCTCTTCGCGGATGAGGGCGTGCTGCAGGGTGTGCTGATCCTGCTGACGACCTACGCGGTCTTCGTCTTCTTCGGCGGCTCCGGCATCCGCAACTACGGTGCAGTCTCGTACTGGCTCTCTGCGGGTTCGAAGTTTGTTTTATTCCCGGTTGTGACGATTGCCTGTCTTCAACGCGCTCCGGTTGGCGCAGTCGCCCATCATTGGACGGAGGTGGAGATGACCTCAAGTGTGCGCGAACCGTAGTTAATCAGGTAGAGCGTGCTGTCGTCGGCGGCTGGGGTCTATAGGTTGCGGTCGTGATGGCCCAGAGAGTCAGGCTGATCAGGAAGGCAGCGGCCGCAAGGTACGGGCTGTGACGCGCAACGGCGTTGACCAGCCGATTGACCGGAGTCTGCAGGTTGAAGAGCCGGTCGGCGATCCACCCCAGTGAGGCGAGCGCGGCGAAGAGGGCTGCGGGAACTCTGAACCAGGCATAGGCCGGGGTGCGGCTCATCAGGAGGAGCGATGGCAGCACGGCCGCGACAACGAGGAGTTGCATCGTCTCGATGCCAAGGTTGAAGGCTAGGACGCCGGTCACGCGGTCCCAGGGGGCGAGCCCGAGGCTGGTAAGGATGGAGGCGAAGGCGAGGCCGTGGATCAGGCCGAAGAAGGCCGCGATCGCCGCCTCACGGCCGGGAAAGATCGGGCGCAGCGCGTGGAGGGCAGAGACCAGGATTGAGACCGCGATCAGCACCTCAACCGGCCGGCTGGGCAGGTGCAGCACGCCAAACGCGGTCAGGGCGAGCGTGAGGGAGTGGCCAAGGGTAAACGCAGTCACGATCCCAAGGACCCGTAAGAGGCCCGGGACGATGGTCGGCGATCGGACCCAGCGGGAGCCACTGGCGAGCAACGGTGCCGCGAGCAGCAGGGCCAGCAGGAAGAGGAGATGGTCCGTTCCCTCCGCGATGTGGCGCATGCCGAGGTGGAAGAGCGTGGAGAAGGCTGCGGAGTTTATGTGCGGTCCAAGGCTGGACGAGCGGTCTTGAGCCGGCCCGGCCTGATCGTAGTCAAGCTCGTAGGCGGTCTGGTCTTCGTTGCGTCGCTGAGCGGTAATGTGCAGGCCGGGATCTTCGGGAACGGTGGCGTTGATAAGGTAGACGGAGGCCGCGTTCTGATGGCCGTTTCGCAGCGTCAGGCTGTGATGCGGTCCGCCAGTGGGGAGCGGCGCGGTGAACTCGATGTGGATCTCGCCGGTGCCATCCCGCATCTGCTCAATCGCGGGGAAGGTTGCGGAGACAAGCGCAGGCCGCAGCGGGGTGCCGTCCGCGGTGAGGGTGAGGTCGTCGAGGACTCGCCGGGCGTAGCCCTGCTGCTCAGCTGCGGAAAGCCTGCCGTCGCGGTCGGTGTCGATGCTTGCAAGGATGGCCGACGAGACGGCGACCCCCGGGATGAGGCGCATGGAGGCCTGCAGACGACCCTGCTGCAGGGTGAGCAGCGTCGCCTGCAGGTACTC
>CAZZZQ010000489.1:0-3375 GCA_964658405.1 uncultured Sphingomonas sp. | reverse complement strand
GAGAGCAGGGCCATACGGCTCACCTTGATTTGAGATGTTGACGTAGGCAGAGCGAACGCACAAAAGGCACAACCGGCCCCCACGTTCGACTCTCTTCGGTCAGCGGCAATGCTATCAGAGCAGGGCAGGCGCGGGACGATCACCTGGGTTGCGGGCGCTATATGTAACCAATCTTGCGCTTGAAGTTGCGGAGCGTAGTGGGCGGCGGAAAGTTGGGCTTCTTCTTTATCGATAGAGCCCGGTGCGTGCGTGGATGCTTTCGCTTGACTGCCGTGATAATGAGGCAGTAGCATCGCACCGCCTCGGACAACCACATTCGTTTGCAGGGAACAGACTTCGGAGCTTTCGAAGCGAAGCGAAGCATGGATCAGAATTCGTATCTTTGGAGGCATCTTGGTGCTCAGGATCATAAGAAACATTGCAGTTTGCGGCATGCTGTTGATGCCGGCCATCCTCGTTACATTCAGCCCCGTTCGACTGCATGCGCAGACTTCGCAGGGTCAGATATCGGGAAACGTGACGGACTCTTCTGGAAGCGTGATTCCAGGGGCGATTCTCACCATCACCGAGGTAGGAACCGGCCTGATCCACTCGGTAACGACGGACAACAGCGGATTTTATGTCCTGACCAATCTGCCGATTGGCGACTACACGGTGGCGGTAGCGAAGACAGACTTTACGGGAGAAAAGCGAAGCGGCCTGACGATGACGGCCGATGCTCATCTGACGGCGGACTTCGGTCTCAAGGTTGGCAGCGCGGCGGAGGTCGTAACCATTACGGCAACTTCAGGCGAGACGTTGAACACGACGAGCGGCGAACTAGCCCATGTGATCGACACCAAGGAGGTGGAGAATCTTCCGCTGAACGGGCGGAACTATACCCAGCTCATGACACTGATTCCAGGCGCAGTGGTGACGAACCCGGATATCTTCTCGGTGACGACAAGCCTTGCCTCAACGAATCAGGTCATCAACGGAAATCGCTCGGACTCTTCGAATCTGACGGTGGACGGCGCCTATAACCAGGCAGCGGGAAGCAACGGAAGTCTGATCAATAACGTCGGGCCAGACTTCATCCAGGAGGTGAAGATCGAGACCTCGAACTTTTCGGCTGAGTTCGGACGTACGTCGGGTCCGGCGTTCAACATCGTGACTAAGAATGGAACGAACAAGATCCATGGAACTATCTTCGAATATCTTAGGAATAACCTGTTCGATGCGCGTCCTTTCTTCTCCGCGGCGAAGACGCACCTGGTCTACAACGATTTCGGCGGCGGCGTTGGCGGCCCCATTCTCAAGGATCGTCTCTTCTTCTATGCGGGTGAGGAGGTGAAGCGGTTGCGGCAGCAGCAGTCTCCTACATTGCTGACCACGCCGAGTTCGGCGCAGTTGTCCGGGAACTTCGCCGGGGTGGCGCAGCTCTTCTACCCGGGGACGAAGACGCCTATACCGAACAACAATATCGCCTCGCTGATTACGCCTGACGGAAAGGCTATTGCCAATGTGTATTCGACGGTCAACAAGACCGGGCAATATAACGATCTGACGGGATCAACGAACAACCTGATCGTGACGCCGACCACTTCACTGAACTTCCATGAGGAGTTCGTTCGGCTGGACTTCCGGATCAACGAGCGGAACAACATCTTCGGGCGCTGGATCAGCGATCACAATACGGTGATCGATCCATTTGGCACGTTTACGCCGGGCGGTCTGCCGACTACGCCTACTGCGCGCAATCGGCCAGGACAGAGTTACTTGTTATCCGAGACGTTTAACTACACTCCGAATGTCGTGAACCAGGCGACTGCGAACTTCAGCTTTGTCTCCCAACATATTCCTCCGGTCGGCGATGCGTGGAAGCGGGAGACGTACGGCTTCCAGTACAACAAGCTCTTCCCCGGCGCGGGCGAGTATCCGAACGGGATTCCACTGACGGCGATCACCAACTTCAGCCAGTTCTCGGGACCGTACTTCGCGCTCGACTCCCCGACGACCGACATTCAAGTGGGCGATACGGTTTCGATCGTGAAGGGTAATCATCTGGTGAAGGTGGGAGGGGTATACATCCGCGATCGCATCGACCAGAATGGGCGGCCAACGTATAACGGGAACATCTCCTTCAATGCGACCGGCAACCCGAATACAACGGGTAATGCGCTGGCGGATGCGCTGCTGGGAAACTTTGCTTCCTACAGTGAGGCGAGCTCAGATCCGGTAGGACACTTCCGGTTCTCGCAGCCCGAGGTGTTCGCCCAGGACACCTGGAAGGCGACGCGACAGCTCAGTCTGGAGTTTGGTGTGCGGTGGCAGCTGATCTCGCCGCTGTATGCGCAGGGTAACAACTATGCGAACTTCGATCCGTCTGTCTACACATCGGAGAATGCGATCACGGTGAACACGGCCGGCAAAGTGGTGCCGGGGTCGGGCAATCCGTACAACGGGCTGGTTCGCGCGGGGGGTGGAATTCCTTCGGATCAGACGCAGCGGGTGTTGAACATAAATACGGCTGCTTATCCGTTGATCCCTGCGGGAGCGCCACGAGGACTTTACAAGATGCACGGCGCCTTTGGGCCACGGGTCGGGTTTGCATATAGCCCAACCGAGAAGATAGCCATTCGCGGCGGCTTCGGGACCTTCTACTACCGGCCGGAGGGCAACACCGGGTTTAGCCAGGTTAATCTCCAGCCGTTCCTGCAGAATGTGGAGTTCGACTACGCCAACCTGGGAAACATCACCGGCGGTACAGCGAACAACACGGGTATCCAAGGGGCCGTGACGGCGATCGATCCTGCCTTGAAGAGCCCGTATGTGGACCAGTACAGCCTTGGGGTCCAGCAGGAGCTGCCTCTGGGCTTCCTGATGGAGACGACGTATGTGGGAAACGTCGGACACCACCTGTTGCGACAGCCCAACGTTAACTATCCGAGCCTTGCCTCCGTGGCCGCGAACCCGGCCTTCAGCAGTGCCTACTTCAATCCGTACAAAGGGTTCTCGGCGATCAACCAGAATCGCAGCGACTCGAACTCCAACTACAACGCACTGCAGGTGTACCTAACGAAGCGGCGCGGCCGGGTGAATGCCACGATTGGATATACGTATGCAAAATCGTTGGGAGATTCGTCCAGCAACAACGCGACGCTAGAAAACTGGCAGAGTCTGAGCTACAACTATGGCGAACTCAGTATCGATCGCCGGCACGCATTTATATCTACCGTCGTCTACACGCTTCCCCTGCTGCGCGGGCACAATATTTTCCTGCGCGAGACCGCGGGTGGGTTGCAGATTACGGGAGTGGCGCGGGTGCAGACTGGTCCGTATTACTCGATCACAGGTAACTCCCCGGTGGGCGGCCTTGGCAACCGGCGGGCGCAG
>CAZZZQ010000488.1:0-3392 GCA_964658405.1 uncultured Sphingomonas sp. | reverse complement strand
GTTTGCCAATGTGAATACGCCGGAGGAGTATGCAGAGGCGATTGCGCGTAAAGAGACATGAACGGACGACCCTCAACCCGGAAGCCTCAGCGATAGTCTATGCTCAGTCCTAACTCCTATGGCACATACGCTGGACGTACTTCGGAGTTACACGCGACCTCTCCACGCGCAGCTTGAGGCAAGCTTTAACCTGCAACAGGCAATCGGTACTCGTTCGGCGTATCGGACGTTGCTGGAGCACTACGTCGGGCTTTACAGGCCGTTCGATCGAATCGTCGATTCGCAGCCGCAGACGGCTCGCGATCTGATTGGGTGGCCGGGGTCCAGGCGAACTTCACTGCTGGAGCTCGATCTGGAACGTCTCGGTGTTCACGAAGAGGAGCGCGCGACACTTCCTGAGAGCTGTGGATTGCCTGCAATCGACGACCTGGATGCGCTACTCGGAGCGATGTATGTCATCGAAGGCTCAGCCCTGGGCGGTCAGATCATCTGCCGGCAGATCCAGTCAAACCTTCAACTCGATGAGCGGCATGGGGCTGCCTTCTTCTTTGGGGACGGGCCTGGCACTGGAGCGACCTGGAAGCGCTTCACGAACGTTCTAGAGACGCACGTGAGCGATCCGGAGAAGGCGGCAGTTACGGCTTGCGCGATGTTCCAGTCGTTTGAAGACTGGCTCACCGGACCGGCCGTAGCCTGATTGCCTCTCAGTGGGTGGTCAGGGCTTTCAGATAGAGATACTCAAACTCAACCCCGGTGTAATAGGACTCGACGCCGATGCGCTCGTCACGTCCATGGGCACGCACATCGCCGCGATCGATCTCCATCCCATTGAAGCCGTAGCTTGGGATCCCGAGCGCCATCGTGTAGACGCTGTCCGAGGCACCGGGTTCCATCTCCGGCAGAATCTTCAGTCCGGGCCACATCGTTTGCACGGTTGCTTCGAGGGGCTTGAAGACCTGCGGATCGAGCGCCGGCGGCGGAGCGGATTTGCGCGACGATCCTTCGCCCAGGACCATGCCGGCGTCGGTTACATAGTCCACGCTCAGCTTCGGATCCGCGAAGATCCGGATCAGATCCTGCCGCACCTCTTCGCTCGTGTGGCCAGGAAGGATGCGGCAGTTGACGTTTGCCTGGGCGCGTCCCGGCAATGCATTGGGTGCGTGGCCTCCGGAGAGCATCGTTGCGACGCAGGTCGTGCGAAGGGTGGTGTTGTACTCGGGATTGGCGGAGAGCCGCTTGAAGGCAGCCTGGTCCGGTGGATTGCTGAGGACCGCGTGCATCTCTGCGGCGTCCTGCTTACTCACAAGGCCGGCATAGGAGGCGAGCTCTGCCCTGGTGACGTCGTTCAGTTCAAAGGGGAAGGGGTTCTGCTCCAGCTTGATGAGCGCTTTGGCCAGCTCATAGATCGCATTATCAGGGCGTGGCAGGGAGCTATGGCCCCCGGGATTTGTAGCGGTCAGGCGAAAGTCAGCGTAGAGCTTCTCGGTCGCCTCGACGGTCAGGAAGAGCGGCTTTCCGGCAACAGTCGTCAGGCCGCCGGCGTCAGGATTCAGCACAAACGCAGCGTCTACAAGATCACGGTGGTTCTTCAGGAGCCAGTCAACGCCGTTCGACTTTCCACCCTCCTCGTCGGCGGTCAGCGCAAGGATGATGTCCCGGTCCGGCACATAGCCTTCCCGCTTCAGTCGAATGAAGCTTGTGACCAGGGCTGCGGCAGAGTCCTTCATGTCCTGTGTCCCGCGCCCGTAGAAATAACCGTCCTTCTCGGTGAAGATGAATGGGTCTGTGGTCCAGTCCTCGCGCTTGGCCTCAACCACGTCGATGTGGCCGATGATGAGCACAGGCTTCAGAGTGCTGCCCGGGCGGCCATGGAAGCGGGCCACCATATTGTGCTTCCGGTCGTTCGGTCCCAGAGTCACCACGTCGGCTGGCGTGAAGCCTGCATCGAGCAATCGGCTTCGCATCGCCTCGGCAGCGGTCGACACATTGCCCACAGAGTCTGTGGTGTTGATCTCGATCAATTGCTTGAAGATGTCGTGCGCAAGCACTCGCGTCGGAGCATCGAGCGTCTGTGCCGTGAGTGCAACAGGAGCGAGGAGCAGGGTGATGGCTGCTGCGCACTTTCTCATTAAAGCGACGGCAAGGGACATAGAGCTCTCCGGAGTAGAAAGTTTCTGCAAAGGTTTCCACCATGCTCGCACGAACGGCCATCGACGCGTGAAGGAGCTTCCCAAAGATCCACGCGGCGTCGTACCATGCGAGTCGGCACCGCTCACCTGACTCCATCTCGTTTTATCGAGCAAAAGTTCGCGCTGCATATCCCCGTTCGAAGAAGGATCGATTCATGTCCCCACGCCGTACTATCCTCTGCTGCTTTGTCACCGCAGCAGCCTTCTTCGTGACGTCTGCCGGGGTTACGCAGGGGCCACATGCGCTTACGCCAGCGGAGGAGCAGAAGATCGCTGCGACGATCGCCTCCATGACTATGGAGCAGAAGATCGACTATATCGGTGGGACGGGCTTTGCGATCCGCGCTGTCCCGGCGCTCGGCCTGCCCGCGTTTGAGATGTCCGACGGACCGTATGGCACCCGGTCAAATGCTGGCTTTCCTTCAACAACCTACGCGGCAGGTATCGGCCTGGCCGCCTCGTGGGATCGCGAACTGGCAGCGCGTGTTGGTGCCGGGATTGGACGGGATGCACGGGCACGTGGCGTTCACTACATGCTCGGACCTGGGGTCAATATCTACCGATCGCCGCGCAACGGGCGCAACTTCGAATACTTCGGAGAGGATCCGTTTCTAGCCGCGAATATAGCGACCGGCTACATCACCGGGATGCAGGAGCAAGGGGTCAGTGCGACCGTCAAGCACTTCCTTGGCAACAACTCCGAGTATCTGCGGCATGACTCCGACTCGCTCATCGAAGAGCGGGCGCTCCGTGAGATCTATCTGCCAACCTTCGAGGCCGCCGTTAAAAAGGCGCGTGTCGGGGCGATGATGGACTCCTACAACCTGATCAACGGAAGTCATGCCACGCAAAACGGCTACTTCAACACCGAGATCGTCCGCAAGGAGTGGGGCTTTAAAGGTGTGATGATGTCCGACTGGGACGCGACCTACGATGGAGTTGCGGCCGCGAACGGTGGTCTCGACCTTGAGATGCCGACCGGAAAGTTCATGAATCGGACCACGTTGATGCCCGCAATTCAGGCCGGCACCGTAACGCAGGCGACGATCGACGAGAAGATCAAGCGCATCCTGACGACGGCGTACTCCTTCGGCTGGCTGGACCGTCCGCAGACGGACTCTTCGATCTCGTATGTCGATGCCCGCAACAAGCAGGCTGCCCTGGATTCGGCGCGTGAGTCAGCTGTCCTGCTCAAGAACGAGG
>CAZZZQ010000487.1:0-3408 GCA_964658405.1 uncultured Sphingomonas sp. | reverse complement strand
CCTCGGCGGCTGGGCCGAACCGCAGAAGCTGGCCTGGGCTGCCGAGCATTTTCCCGGAACCCCGATGATCGTCTGTCTGAGCAGGGAGAAGCGACTCCACATGAAAGCCGGCGACATCCTGGTCGACGACTACTTGAAGTACCGGCACCTCTGGGAAGAGGCAGGCGGGATCTTCGTCCATCACACGTCCGCTGCATCCTCGATTGCTGCATTGCGGCAGTTGGGTGTTCTCAACGCATAGTAGTGAAGATACCTTGCTCTCTAAGATTCCGCCGGTACTCGACTATCCCCGAAACTACTTTGAAGACGACCCACGGTAGACTCCTGAGCATGGCTACACCGACCGCAAAGCCCTTCGATTAATCCACAATCAGAACCTGCTTTTTTAGCAACCATCGTGTCGCGATTGCATCGCATCCCAGTAACACTACCGCGGCTCTTCCGCGCCGCCCAGCCAGTCGGGAAGCATGAGTCTCGGCGGCGCTCTGGCGGCAGAACCGTCAAGCTTTGGAGCTTGCCCTCTGTAAGCAGTCCTTCGATGTTTGTGCCGTGAGGAGCGTGTAGCTTGAAAGCCAACTCCAGGAGCTAGGCCCAGCCGGAAAAAGAAACACTCGATCTTCGACTGTCTGCAGAAGCATTTCCTGAAGATCAATCATTCCGGAGCCGCCCCAGTTGTGATTGGGTACCCAGTTGTGCCCTAGACCCAGAAGGTTGGACAACGGCGAGAGGAGTCATTTAGCTTCTTCGTCGTAATCGCGGTCGCTTCGTCCGTGAGACCAAGACACAACAGCTTGAGTTGCAGAAATACATTTCACCTTCCGCCTCCGCGACCATGTATCCACCTGACGTCATCTCTGCCATATCAAAGGAACAAAGTCGGCGTGTCGGCGTTTCACCCATTACGGATTTGCCTCAATCCTCATCCGGGCGGCCTCAATGGCGTTGTGTAGTTTCTGTTGGAGGACTGCAGCAGGAGGCAGCACCGTGAGGTATTCAGCGACGTGAATGCCCGCCGCTCCCAGTTCGAGCAACTCAATCTGCTCCGTATTTTTGCTTGCGCACAGAATGATTCCCATTGGGCTCTGCTCCCCCGGTTCCGTCTCGTGCTTGGCCAGCCAACGCAGGTAGAGCTCCATCTGACCCTTGTACTCTGCCTTGAAGCTTCCCTGCTTCAACTCCACAACAATCAAGCGCTTTAGTTTCCGATTGAATAGAAGAAGATCGATGTAGAAGTCCTCGCCATCGAGCTGAATACGTTTCTGGCGAGCTACAAACGAGAAGCCTGAGCCCATCTCCAGCAGGAACGTCTCGAGTTCGCGCAGAATGGCGTCTTCAAGATCGCGTTCCAGAAATCGATCGGTCAATCCGAGAAAATCGAGTATGTACGGATCTTTCAGAAGCATCGCTGGAGTTACGTCACCTCGCGCGCGGAGATTTGCCAGCTCCTGTCGTATGAGTTTGTCCGGCTGCTTCGACAGCGCAGTACGCTCATAGAGCATCGACTCGATACGCTCGTGAAGGGTACGAACGCTCCAACTCTCGAAACGGCACATCTCAGCGTAAAACTCGCGCTGATGAGGTCTGGTTAACGGCAGGAGCTCTCGAAAATGGGACCAGCTCAATTGTCGCCATAGCGTGGCGACAATCTCTTCATCTGGGAACGCTTCGGCAAACTGCATCATGCGGTGCAGATTCTTGGTTTCGAAGCCCCGGCCGAAGTCGGCGACCAGTTGTCGCGACAGCGTGGCGACAATTCGCTCGCCATACGCGGCGCGCTCGTTTTGTAGAACCTCTCGTCTCATCCGGTTCCCGATGCGCCAGTAGAGAGCAGTCAGCCCCACATTTACAGCCGCCGCCGTCTGCCGGCGAGCGTCTTCGACCAGGCTCCGAATCTCGTTGAGGAGATCTCCTGAGCCACCGGGTGTAAGGTCAGGTTGTGCTTTAGCGTTCTTCATCTTTTCATTATGCGACTCTGACCTGCACAGATTCCCCGGAGGATGGCGTCTGACTAAAGTCCAAGCTATCGTTGACCGCAATCACGATCTCCTGCTGCGAGCCAACACAACGCTCCGTAGTCTGGATTGACGAGCGCACGAGTAAAAACTTAGTCTGTTCGAGATTGCCTCCGCTCTTCCGGCGGAGCTTGGCGCGCGTCCTCCTGAGGTCATGGGCTCGAATGGCTCGATCTTGATCTGTTTGGCAGCCCGTTGAACAAACCAACCAGACCGCCCAGTCCCTCAAGCTCTTTCCCACCCTGCCGCCTTCGGCGGTCGACCGCATAAGCGGCCCCTCTTCGATCCTAGCAGCGCTGATCCAAGCGTTGATCCTGTGCTTGACCCAGACCGAGGTGACAACGGTCCGGGTTCGTCTTTTCCCTTCGAAATCCGCCAGCACCCAGCGGCCCTCACGGCAGCTGGATGGTTTCGACGTCGAGCGATGCGAGCTCCTGTCGGCGCAGGCGCGATCGACCAGCAACGCAGGATGACATAGTCGCGCTTCCCATTGAGGATCGATTGGTCCGGGAGGGTAAGAAGCTCCTTTGCTTGTTCTTTCGTAAGCCAATTTCCAAGGTGGGTTCCCTTCTGGCGGATGTTCGGAGTCTATGTAAGGTTTGCCGCGTCCTCGGCCGAGAGCATTTCGTTTTTCCGCGCTTCGGACACCATATTCCTGAGTCCAGAGAGCTGAACGTTGATCGTGGAAGCGGACAGTTCTCGATCGGGGCGCGGTACTCCATCTGAAGCTCCCGGGTAAGGGGGTGGCCGGCCGAGAAGACGAAGAGATCGTCGAGGGCCTTGGCGTAGTTGCGGCGGAAGCCGTTCTAAACAGGGTGTCGAGCACCATATTTCGCAGCCTTTGCTGGGCTGCGGCGACGCCGGTGCCCAGCGGTTCGGCCGTCAGGTGTACGCGGAGGTCCAGAAGCGATCTGGGTGATTGCATGATAATCAACTTACTAACCGAGACGGATGAGCTTTAGAAAAGTGCATTGGCTTGTCCTCAACAATTAGAACATTTCGTTTCAAATAACGAGACTGCGGCAATCGACATACCCATCATAAGGCTAAGCATTTTCCATACTCAACCGAAGCCATCGATTCGTTTGACTCAAACCCACGCCTCACAAACAAATGGCTGAAGAAGTCAAAAGCCAGCAAGCCAGGCGCGAAAGGGGGACTTGCTCATGAGATGCATGAGCATATGGAAAGCAAAAGCATATGAAGCGGGCTGACGCAAGCACGCAGCAGAACGAGGCCCTGAGTGAACGTCGACTAAGGCACAGAGCGGGACAAAGGTGCGCTTGGTTTTAGGAAACTGCCCATTGGGATCGGCGAAGAAGGCGGCTAAAAGGCGGAGCACGCGACCTCCCTGCTGCCGTCCGATGAAGAACCATGCTGTATCGCCCAACAAGCA
>CAZZZQ010000486.1:0-3420 GCA_964658405.1 uncultured Sphingomonas sp. | reverse complement strand
GCCCTGTTAACGTATCCATTTCGCCTTGCGGAGATTGCCGCTTGTTGCAATCGTAACGGCAACCTCAACACTACTCAACATCGCAAGCCCTCTCGCCAAGTCCGTTCGTGATGCCTATAGGGACCGCCTCAACTAGGGAATTAGATCGTGGGCAAGCAAACATACCTGGTTACATCGACGGTCCTGGTGGAAGCCGACGGGCCAAAGGATGCAGCCCTGAAAGCACTCGCGAAGGTTTGGCAGTCGCCGCACTCGACCTATGCGGTTACGGACCCCGACCACCTTGCTCATCTGATCCGCCTAAATCCTTCCGAAATGAGGAGCGCTCTCGATACAACTGGGATTGATTTTGGCATTAATGTATCCGCCCGTCATGACTTGGCCGGTCATACCGAAGTTAAATAAGCGCCCGCAGCCAAAAGTCAGGATTGCTCCTCGTCTTTCGGCAGTCCTTCGCGAGGTCTTGTCGAGTTCCCGAGAACATAACCTGCTATACCGCTTAAGATTGAAACGATCCCTTCCGGTGAAATCCGCCCAATGGTTGCAAGTATGCATGCGCCAACTACAATGACGATTACTGTAATCATTTGAAGAGTGCCCGCTCGCACGATAAGTTTAGCGAGTATTGATGGACCGTTGCCCGACTTATAAAAGGCCACGACCATGACGATTGTGACGCCAAGTACAATCAACCCGAACGCCCAGGTCGAATATTTCGCGATCTGCGCGAGGTATTGGTAGGCTAGCGGGTCAAGCGGCGGCGGCCCGGAGTTAACTGCTGTCATCATCAATCTCCCGCTGTTTATTGGCTGTGCGTATTGAAGATGTAGAAAAACTTTGCCATCGTCTATGCGGCCTCTTGTCGATCTGAAGCGAAATAGATGGGACTGGCTTCTTCCATCTTAATCGCTCCAGTTTTTGCCAAGCGCATATACCGCTGAACCGTCCCATAGCTCATACCCGATTGCCGCTTGACCCAGGGAAGGAATTCGCCGCGCGGCAGGCTGGCTTTGACTTCGATGAGTTTGTTGCCTGCCTCGATCATTTCCTGCCGTCTCAGTGCGGCCGGTGTTGGCTCGCCCTCGGAGTCCAGCACCCGCTTCATGAAGTGGTAGTCCATCTGCCGGTCGCCAGAAATGTTACGGGATTGTCGACTGGTCAACAGCAGGTACATCATGCCGACGAGGGCATGGCGCTGTTTGATGATCGGAACCAGTTCCTGGCAGCGCCACATCATCCAACCAAGGGGTATGGCATCCCAGGCCTCCAGCCATTCGCCAGCGTGCTCCTCGATCCAACCAGCGCAAGCCAAGCTAAGGTCGCTGACCGCCCACAAGCTCACTTCATTTATCAGGCCCTGATTACCCTTCGTCTCAGCAAGGGTGCTGATCACCAAGCGGAGATGCCACTCCCCGTGATGCTGTAATATCCGACACATCGTCGCCATGCATCGGGTTTGGCCAGGCTTCGGGTATTCGTTGGACGGGATGATCTCGATTTCGAACTCCGCGCAGATGGAGCGTACCGCCGCCTCAGACATGAGCTTTCCTTCCTCTTGGGTGAACTCGACTGCCGACCAAGCGGTCTAGGTCTTGATCGATGAATGACCTGAGGGTGCCGCGCACTGGCCACGGACGGAGGCGCACAGCGCGGTCGCGATGCCGTCGCAGGTCTATCGCCGCAAAAGCGCTCACAAGCTCCTGAGCGCCGATTGTAGGATGAAATAGGATGGCATCTGATGCAGCGCCAATGGTCTCGCTCCACAGGGCGCTTCGGTTCGCCGGATCGACGGTGACGCAATCGAGAACTAGACTGAGATGCTCCGGTCCCTCGGCCTTGAAGATGCCTGCAAGGAGGCCCCTGGCATGCGTCTCGTTGCGCTGGCATCGTTGACGGGTCGGTACGACATCGACGCCCGAAAAGGCCAGGATGTCGGTTAGCGAAGCTTGTGATAGGGAGCCTGACGACAGCATTGGGAGCACTTTCGTTTCGCCTCCGTTATATATTCGATTTGCCTCCGAAAATCTAGGAGTGGACTTGCACATCCACGTCGTTGCGCACCATTGATCAGGGGGTGGCACGGGGTACGCTCCACCCTCACCGTCGCAATGAACCGTAGAGGTCAATCAATGCTGCAAGATTGGGTACCAGCACTTTCCTCCTCCGGTGTCGTGGCCATCATCGGCTTCATCTGGGGCACCTACTACAAGGCCGCTATCGAGAAGGGCATAGAGCATCGGCTCAACGCGAAGCTTGAGGCCAGCAAGTCCGAATACCGCAAAGAGGAAGAGGCCTACAAACAAGCGCTGAAGCACAAGGACGACCAAATCGTCGCCCTTCGCTCCGGAGCCCTATCAGCTCTAGCAACCCGTTCGGCGGCGTTAGACAAGCGGAAATTGGAGGCCATCGAAAACGTATGGGCGAGCGCGTCCGATTACACTCCGCTGAAGACAGCTGCGACAATGGCGCAAAATCTTCATCTCCGCCAAATTATCGACAGGTCCGAACTCGGAAAACCGGGAAGCCAAGACGTGAGAGAGTTCGTCGCAAGAATTTGCGAGGCTTGTAAAATAGAATCGGTTCAGCCCCAGAAATTACCTACCCGCGAAAGGCCATTCGTGTCCCCTTTGACTTGGGCACTTCATTCTGCTCACGCCACTATTCTGGCGACAACCGCTATTGACCTTTTGGCTGCTCGCGCTGGCGTCGGATTGTCTATTATGCGGGATTCTAAGGAGCTGCTGGATAGCGTGAAAGCAGTCATACCAACATTCTCAGCATTTATGGACGAGCACGGCCGTGATGCCTTGCCGCACCTAGTCGAGCCCTTAGAGTCGGACTCGAAAAGCCTTCAATGATATCGATACCTTGCAAGGCGCCGAGTGATCAGGCGAATGTGGGCGATCATGATCCATGCCTGTGAGGAGGCGATGGACTTTTCTACGTCTTTTGCCAGTCTTCGGCATCTGCCAAGCCAGGCGAAGGTCCGCTCGACGACCCAGCGTCGTGGCAGCACGTCAAAGCCTTTCGCTTTGTCCGAGCGCTTGATGATCTCGACCGTCCAGCGCCCGATCTTCTTCAGTCGCCGCTTCAGCTTGTCGCCTGCATAACCACCATCGGCGAAGACATGCAGCAACCATGGCCACCTGTGGCGAATGGATTTCAGGAGATCGGGAGCACCGTCGCGATCCTGGATGTCGGCGCTGTGCACCATGAGGCCGACCATCAGGCCGAGCGTATCGACGATGATATGGCGCTTGCGCCCTTTGATCTTCTTGCCCGCATCGTACCTCGTATACCACCACTTTCCGTGGTTTTCACGCTCTGGCTATCGATCACGCCAGCCGTCGGGCTTGCCTCTCTGCCCTCCAACTCGCGAGCCTCCATCACCAGATGATGGTTGATACGTGTCCAAAGTCC
>CAZZZQ010000485.1:0-3425 GCA_964658405.1 uncultured Sphingomonas sp. | reverse complement strand
ATCGGCGTGCTCCAGTGGTTCGAAGAGCACCACATCCCCGTCGACATGATCGCCGGAACCAGCATGGGCTGCATGGTCAGCGCGCTTTACTCCTCCGGAAAGACCATCGACCAGCTTAAAGCCGTCATGAACGACCAGGTCTTCAACTCGGTCTTCTCCCTCGGGACCTCCTATAAGAACCTCAACTACCGCCGCCGCGAGGACGATCGTGCTCTCCCCAACGCCATCGGCATCGGCCTCAAGCATGGCGTATCGTTTCGCAACAGTGTGCTCGTCGACCAGGGCCTGAACGCCTTCCTCGATCGCCAGTTTCTGCCCTACAACGATCGCACCGACTTCAACGCCCTGCCCATCCCGCTGCGCTGCAAATCGACCGATCTCAACGCGGCCAGGTCGGTCACCTTCAGCCGCGGCTCGCTTCCCGACGCCGTCCGTGCCAGCGTCTCCATCCCCGGGGTCTATCGGCCTTACGAGATCGCTGGACATGAGTTCGTCGATGGCGCAGTCCTCGAGAATCTACCGACCCAGACCGTCATCGCCATGAAGGCCGATGTCGTCCTCGCCATCAGTCTGCCCCTTGCACCGGTCGGCCAAGGCGATCTGAACTCCATCGTAGGCGTCCTCCAGCGCAGCTTCTCAGTCGCCATCGAAGCCAATGAGCAGCGCTCTCGAGAGCTTGCAGCCGTTGTGATCGAACCCGATGTAAAGAACTTCAGCGCCACTGACTACCTGAAGACCGTCGGTCTCGCCGAGCAGGGCTACAAAGCCGCCGAGTCGCACAAAGCCGAACTCCTGAAGTACGCCGTGAACGACGAGCAGTGGAACGCCTACCTCGCCGCCCGCGCCGGACGCATTCCCGGACCTCCCGGAACCGTTCTCCACGTCCACGTCAAGGCTCCAAACCAGCAGGTGACCCGGGCCGTCCAGAGGTCCTTTATCCCTGTCCTCAACCAGCCGGTTGACGCGAAGACAATCGAGGCCAGACTTGACGCGATCCGCAGCGACGGTCGCTACGACGCGGATTACACGATCGGCTACGAGACCACGCCGGATGCCGGAGCTACCTCCACCTCTGCAACCAACCGCCCGGTGGTCACCGTCACCGTCTCCGATAAGAAGACCGGCCCTCCCTTCCTCCACATCGGATCCAACATCGAGGCGCAGACGGGCAACGTGACCAGGGCCACGCTTGAAGGTATCCTCGTCGATCAGGATCTCGGCGGCTATGGCTCCGAGCTCCACGCCCACTTTGCCGTCGGCTTCCTGACGGACCTTCGAGCCGAATATGATCGGCGTCTGAGCGACCTCGGAAGAACTCAGGGCGGCCTCTTTATCGCGCCGCAGATCGTCCTCCACCGGGAGCCCTTCTACATCTATCAGGATCAGCACCGCATCTCCGAGCGCCAGCTCCAGCACTTTGGCGGAGGCGCAGATCTTGGCTGGAGCGATCAGCGTGTGCAGGAGCTTCGCGCCGGCTGGGAGATGGGCCAGGAGCGCTGGCAGACTGAAACCGGCTCCGACACGCTCGCACCCGCTAATCTGATTGGCAACATGCAGCGTGCGCGTATTCGTTACGTCTACGACAACCAGGACCGCGCCCTCGTCCCGCAGTACGGCTTCCGCGTCGAATCTGAGGCGGCATACCTCTACAACGCCGTCGCCAGCAGCAATGCCCCGCAGTTCACCACGAAGATCAGCTATTCGCACCAGATCTCCAGCAATATCTTTGTCATGGCCGCCGAGGGTGGAACCATGCTCAATCGCAACGTCGCCCAGCCCTTCCGCTTCACGCTGGGCGGTCCGCTCCGCCTGACCGCCAGCTCCATCGGCGAGTACCGCGGCACGGATTACTTCCTCGTCGAGCCGGCCTTCCTCCGCCGCATCGCCAAGCTCCCCTCCCCACTCGGTCAGAGCATCTACATCGGCGCAGCGTACGAGGCGGGTCAAATGCGAGCTCCCGACGCCCGCACCATCACCCGCCAGGACGCCTACTTCGGCCTGGTCGCTGAGACGCCGCTGGGCATCATCACCATCGCCCCCGCCATCGGCGACGACGGCCACCGCAAGTTCGTCTTCACCCTCGGCAAGCTCTTCTAGCAGACTTCGGGGCTCCTCTGCTGCGCGGATACGATTCATCCTCTATCCTGCGTAGACAGAGGATCCCCATGCCTGAAGCGTCACGACCACCCCTTCCGCCTTTCACCCGCGAGACGGCAATTCAGAAGGTCCGCGCCGCCGAAGATGGCTGGAACTCCCGCGAGCCGCAGCGCGTCTCCCTCGCCTACTCGGTCGACAGCGCATGGCGAAATCGCAGCGAATTCGTCACCGGCCGCGAGCAGATCGTCGATCTCCTCACCCGCAAGTGGGCGCGCGAGCTCGACTACAGACTCATCAAAGAGTTGTGGGCCTTTGACGGAGACCGCATCGCCGTCCGCTTCGCCTACGAATGCCATGACAAGGCCGGCCAGTGGTTTCGCTCCTACGGGAACGAGAACTGGCGCTTCGACGACGCCGGCCTGATGACCCACCGCCACGCCAGCATCAACGATCTCCCCATCTCCGAGACCGATCGCCTCTTCCACTGGCCACTCGGTCGCCGACCCGACGATCATCCTGGCCTCACGGACCTCGGCCTTTAGCACTGCAAAAGTTTTGCTGGCCCTGGAAAGATCAGCCAGATACTCTGGGAGGCGTGATGCGTCCCTCCCCCAGGTCCGTCGCTGTTGCACTGTCCCTGATCGTGGGAACCGGCTGCGGAAGCGGCATTCGCGTGCCGGCCGCGAGCTCGGTCACGAAGAGCCCGACCGCCCCGGCCTCCGCAACCCAGCCCTACCACTCCTACGGCGACTCCATCACCTACGGCGCCACGCTCACCGACCGTGCGACGCAAGCCTATCCGGCCCTCGTCGCCGCGTATGAGTCGCTCGTCCTCGCGAACTACGGCATCGGCGGCGACCAGGCCTGTGACGTTCCTACACGTCAGATCTTCCCCAACGCGGACAGCCCTTCACTGAAGCTCCCGTCAAAGTACAGCCTGCTCATCGGAAGCAACGACGTCGACGTCAAAGGCACCGGGGCCTACGAGGCGATCTACACACTCTGCCAGCAGGCCTCGATCGCCTGGCTCGCCGTTCCCGTTGAATCCAAGTCGCTCGCCACCGGAACCTCATTCACGACCACCGGAGGCGGCTCGCTCGACACCACGAACGGCTGGAATGCATGGGTGACCGCAGGCAAGGGCGCTACCGTCAGCTTCACCCTCACGACCACCAGCACCGGACCGATCTACGCCTGGCCCCGCATCGACGACGCCAACCCCGGCACATGGACCTACGCGCTCGACGGAGCCGTCCTCGGGACAGGCAACACACAGACCTCGCCCCTTATCGCCACGCTCAACGGCACCACGAACTCCCTCGGCTTCC
>CAZZZQ010000484.1:0-3428 GCA_964658405.1 uncultured Sphingomonas sp. | reverse complement strand
AGCGGGTTGTAGGTGAGGGGGATTCGCTCGTTCTGGGGGATGGCGACCGGTGATTCGAACTCGTCGGAGTAGAGGCGGCCGTGAGCGTAGTAGTCAAAGGTAATGCGGAACTTCTCGCCGGTCTGAATGCCGAGGGTGAGCGTGTTCATCCTGGCGAACCGGAAGCGACAGCTGGTGACGGTGGCCTGGGTTGCCATCCAGAGCTCGTCATTCATGCGAGCAGGTCCGACGAGTGGATCCGCGGAATGCCAGCGGCCGCGAGTTCGCCGTTCGTTCGGGAGACGGAGTCCTCGACAGCGACAGCGCGGGTTGCGTCTTCGATGACGAAGGTTTCGAAGCCCAGGGATTTGCCGTCGATCGCGGAGAAGCGAACGCAGTAGTCGTAGGCGAGGCCGCAGAGGAAGAGGCGGTTCAGCCCTCGTTCGCGGAGATATCCGGCGAGGCCGGTCGCGGTTTGACGATCGTTCTCAAGAAACGCGGAGTAGGAGTCGATCTCGCGTCGGAAGCCCTTGCGGAGGATCAACTCGGCTTGGGTGAGGTCGAGATCGGGGTGGAAGGCAGCGCCGTTGGAGCCCTGCAGGCAGTGATCAGGCCAGAGGCTTTGGTTGCCGTAGGGTGCTGTGATGCTCTGAAAAGGCTCCTTGCCGGGATGTGTCGTGGCAAAGGAGATATGGCTGGAGGGGTGCCAATCCTGGGTAAGGATGACGTGCTCGAATCGCTGGCCGAGGGTGTTGATCGAGGGGACGATGGCATCGCCGCCGGCGATCGCGAGGGCTCCGCCTGGGCAGAAGTCATTCTGAAGATCAATGACGAGCAGCGCGTCGGTCGATCGAAGGTGAACCATGGGTTGATGGTAGATCAAGCAGGTTCAGCGCGCCTTCGATGTGCTCGCCGCCTCCGAGCAGTAAGGAAGTCGGTGGCGCATTCGATGCATGAGGAGTGATGGTGCCGGGAGGGGGACTTGAACCCCCACAAGGTTGCCCTTGGCGGATTTTGAGTCCGCTGCGTCTGCCGATTCCGCCATCCCGGCACTTCGTTCGGATGCGTAAGAACTCATGCGAAGGTCGCAATGCATCTGGCGGAGCTTGCGCTCACGTCAGAGGAGTGGGACTGCCGTAGTATCGCATAGCGGTAAGGCCACTTCAAAGAGCGCCCCTGCTTCCACTTCCCGGGATGACGAGAGATGAAGGCAGGGGATGGGTTAGAAGGAGTACTTCGCTGAGAACTGCAGTCTGCGTTCCTGGGAGCGGATCTGCTCCTGGCTGGCGATCTGGCCGAAGGTGCTGTCGGTGATGACCGTGTCGGGGTTGCCGTAGCTGACGATGTTGAAGGCGTTGAAGGCGTCCATGCGGAAGCCGATCGAATGCTCCTGGTAGATGCGGAACTCCTTGAACGCCGAGATGTCGACGTTGAGGTAGCCGGGGGCTCGTACACTTCCATTCTTCGAGTTGCCGAAGACGTTGTTCGCCGGCGCTCCGAAGGCGCAGACACCGTTGTCAACGCCTGCGGTGAGGCACGGGGTTGCGGAGGGATCGGTGCCGAACCAGTTGTCGATGCTGCGGTTGACGATCTTCAAGGCGCGCAGCTGGTTGACTCGCGCGGCGCCGTAGCTGTTGGAGTTGTTGGAGGAGCCGGTGATCTCTGCGCCGTTTGTCTGACCGGTGGTGACGGTCTCCGGGAAGCCGGAGTAGGCCACGCCCGCCATGCCGATCTTCCACCCTCCGACCGCTTCGTCGACGAGACGGTTGACGCCGGAGAGGTAGCGCTTGCCGATGCCCACGGGGAGCGCGTAGACGCCGGTTCCGGAGACGTTATGCGTCACATCGTAGCCTGCCGGGCCGTAGTCCGCGGTGCTGTTGTAGTAGTCCTGAAAGGCGCCGCTGTAGCCGTTTACGTTGAGGCCATAGTTGCCCAGGCTGTTCGTCATCGCCTTGCCGTAGGTGTAGTTCAGGGTGAACTCCAGGCCCTGGGTCGCTCGCTGGCGCAGGACCGCCTGCAGAGCGTTGTAGTTCATCATGGCGCGCGACTCGGTGATCAGCAGGGAGTTGGAACCGACCCCGAGACCGCCCGCGGTGCCGTTCACGCCGATGTACTGGTTGTTATAGAAGGGGGCGGAGGTGGGGTCGCCATTGATCTTGTACTGATTGAGGTTGCCGTAGTCCTCGATGTGCTGACCCTGCTCGCCGACATAGCCGACCTGCAGCGAGGTGGTCCGGGTCAGGGCATACTCGGCCGTCAGGCTCCACTCCTGCACGTACGCTGGCTGGATGTCCTGCGGGTAGACGTCGTAGGTCCCGGAGCTGGAGGTGGTGCCACCGGTGAAGCCCTGTTCCGCGGTGCGAGCCGCAGTGGCTGCGCCGACGAGCGGCGAGTTGACCGATACGTTGACCGCGGACAGGAAGGGCGTGACCGAGGTCAGGCGCTGGTTGGAGGAGTTGCCTTCATAGAAGCTGGTCGCTCCGTAGCCGCCGCGGAGCACGATCCGGTCGTTGAACTGGTAGGCAAAGCCGAGCCGCGGCATCACCTGGCGATAGTTGGGCTGGTAGCAGCCACGGGTCGCGCAGACGGCGGATCCGGCGGGAGCGCCGGCCGGAACATGGTCCGCGTACTGCACCTGGCCGGTCGCGACGTTGATGTTGCCCTGGCGGTTGTTCGACTCGATCCAGGGCTGATCAAACTCATAGCGCAGACCGATGTTGAAGGTCAGGTTCGGACGAATTCTGTAGTCGTCGTTGATGTACCCGGCAGCGCGCCACTGCCGCTGTCCTACGTTGCTGCTGGTAAGCGTAGCCTGCGCTGACTGCACACGGTCGAGCACGAAGTCAGCACCGCCGTAGCCGCCGCCGCCTGCTCCGTTGCTGCTGAAGGCACCGGTGTAGTTGAGATTTCCAAGGTAGCCGCTGTTGTTGCTGGTCGGATAGTTCTGCTGGTAGCGGAGAGCCTGGACACCCATGCTGAGATAGTGGAGACCACGCTGCCAGGTCAGGTTATCGATATAGCTGTAGGTGTTATCGATGATGGTGCCGTTGTTCAATGCCTGGTTGCCGACGCTGGTGGCGCCGCCGTTGATGATCTGGCCGGTGAAGCCTGAGTAGGCCTGACCGGTGAAGCCGATTCCCACCTTCGCATTGCCCGACGTGCCGAAGACTCCGGTCGGATCGGTCGGCAGGCCGACGTTCCAGTCGGTGCGGGTGAACCCGACGCGCGCAGAGTTGACGAGGGCAGGGGAGAAGATGTGGACCCAGTTGCCACCGGTGATCTTCGTTGGATAAAGGTTGATTCCGGGAAATGTGATTGCTAGAACCGCCGTCGTTCCATCGTAGGCGGTCGACATGGAGTAGAAGCCCGTGAGCTTGTCGTTCGGACCCGGATTGTATTCGAGCTTGATGTCGCCCTGATTGTTGGCCTTGAAGACCCGTGACGGACCC
>CAZZZQ010000483.1:0-3434 GCA_964658405.1 uncultured Sphingomonas sp. | reverse complement strand
TGATGACGACACCGAGCACCGCCGCCACGATCCCCAGCCCGGGCAGCGCGTCCGCAACGGTCGTCAGAGCGTGGATCGGCTGCAGCGCCTCGTGGTGGTGCACCTCCATATCGAGCTCCATCATCTGGTCCATGTCGAAGGGTTCGACGCCGCCCGTGATCGCCGTCCGCATGGTGTCGCAGACGAAGGCCTCGACGTGATGGTCCTTGAGGAAGGCCGGATACTTTTTGAAGATCTCGCTCTCTGCCGGCTTTTCGACGTCCGCCTCGGCGGCGATCAGGCCGTTCTTGCGGATCTTGTTCAGCAGCTCGTACATCATCTTCAGGCTCTCGAGGTAGCGCGATTTGCCGAACTTCGACGAGCCGAGCACGCCCATCATGGCCTGCATCATCGCCTTGAGGATGTGGATCGGGTTCGCGATCAGCAGTGTGCCCAGCGCGGCGCCGCAGATGGTTACCATCTCCGCCGGCTGCAGCAGGACCATCAGCTGGCCCTTCTCCATCAGAAATCCGCCGGCAACTGCGCCGAGGACGATCACCAGGCCGATTACTGTGAACATGACTGCCCCCTTGCTTCCGTTACATGATTTCCACCAGCCTGCTTGCTGGTCTGCATGGCCTGCCTCGTCCGCTGCAGCAGCTGCTGCAGGGTGTCTCGTTCGAGCGCCTGGCTGGCTCCGATGCTGGTCGTCAGCGCGATCCGGTCGCCCCACCAGTGGAACTCCGCCGTCTGCGCCAGCTCCAGAAGCCGCCGCGCGTGGTCGAGAAGAAGCTCCGGTGTCCGCTCATGCGACAGGACGAGGAACTCGTCGTTTCCCCAGCGGCCGATGACCTCTGTCGGGCGCATTCCGCGCAGCAGCCGCTGCTCGACGATCCGGAGCATGGCCTCGCAGGCGTCCCGGCCGTGGGTGCTTCGCAGCTGCGCGGCCTGATCGACCGTGAGCCAGAGCAGGCCGAACGGCACGCGGCTGGTCAGCCATTGGTGGTGCGCGGCGTCGAGCCGGTCTTCCATATCGGCCTGGCTGCGTTCGAGGCCGACGCCCGCGCCGGTCTCGCCGTGCGGGAGCGCGTCCATCTCTTCGACCGGGTAGAAGATCAGCGCGGCTCCGCTCTCAAGGCCCGCAGCGCCGTTCAGCGGAATCTTCCGCAGCATGGCCGGAACCGTGTGGCCTAGCTGGTGGCGCATCGCGACCAGGGTGGGGCGATCGAGAAAGCCTGCACCGGAGCGCTGCGGGCGGGCCGTGGCGTCGGTGTAGCCGGCGAGCGCGCCGGAGAAGCCCACGTCCCAGCCGGCATCGAGGCTTCGCAGGCGAGCCTCGGCCGCGGCATCGGCTCGCTCTACATGCTGTTGGTCGACGCGATACAAATCCTGGGGGCACGGCAGCGAGAGCAGATCCGCACACCGGTGACCGGTCAGCGATGCCGCCGCCTTGTTCCAGAACACCAGGTTCGATCGCTCATCGAGCACCGCGACCCCTTCATCCATCAGGTCGAGGGCCGCCTCCAGCATCGCTATGCGATCAATCATCTACGCCGCCCCCTGGGGAGCGTTCAAAGCCTCCCCAGGGTGATTATCGGCAGCGGAACGGATCGCTTGATGATGCGGCCTTTATCGCTAAAGACCCTGTCCTCCTGAGGGAGATCGAAGGACCTGCGAGTCCGGGCTTTGTTCGTCCCACCCGGAGGGTTTGGGCGCAGAAGACGCAGGTTCTCTTCGGAAATGACAACAAGGTGAGCCGAGGCGGTTCTTGCGTTAGAGCTCCAGGCCGCTTCGGTTCTGTTGAGGCTGGATGACCTGTGCGGCGAAGCGCTCCATCTCTTCGTGCTGTGGACTGGACTGGAGCAGGACGAGATCGACTCCGACTGCGGCGAACTCCTCCACGCGCTCGGCAATCTGCTCCGGGGTCCCGACGAACCCGCTGCGCAGGCCGCGGTTCGAGACGGAGTAGTCCTTCAGCGATACCGTCTGCTCGAGGTTTGAGCCGGTGATCCACTGCTGATAGTTTGCGTAGCCGCGTGCCGACTGCTTTACATCAGTAATCCGATCGACCTCTTTCAGGGCCTCCGCCTCGGTGTCACGCAGGACGGCATAGCCGGAGACTCCAAAGGTCATTGGCGGCAGGCTGGCGGCCTCGCGGCGGGAGCGCATGTCGGCGATCTTCCTGCCGACGATCTCCGGCGGATCGCCGTGCATCAGGTAGGCGTCGCACTTGGTGGCGATCAGATTCTTGGCCGTCTCGGACTCGCCGCCGGCGTAGAGCGTCGGGCGTGGCTTTGCGATCGGCTTCGGCGAGAGGACGTTATCTTCGACCGTGTAGAACGGTCCCTGGTGGGTGAAGTGCTGCTGCGACCAGCAGCCATCGAGCACATCGAGCCACTCGGAGGTCCGGGCGTAGCGGTTATCGTGCTCGTCGAAGTGCACGCCGTACTTTCGAGCTTCGTCGGCCCACCAGCTTGAGACGACGTTCAGCGTCAGGCGGCCGTTCGCGATGTTGTCGATGTTAGCGGCGGTCTTTGCGAGCAGCGCCGGACTGTGAAAGGTCGGGCGAACGGCCACCATCAACTCCAGCCGCTCGGTGACCGCTGCAAGTGCGGCGGCCGTCGACCAGGCGTCAAGTGAGGGAGCCTCCACGCCCTTGATGTCGTTGAGGTTGAGTTCAGCGATCAGGGTCAGGTCGTAGCCGATCTGCTCTGCCCGCTGGGTCAACGACTTCGTGTAGGCCCAGCTGGTCTGCATCTGCTCATCGTCGACGTTGCGCAGCCAGCCGCCAAAGACGGGGAGCCAGAATCCGTAGCGCATCAGGCGGTCACCTCGGCGAGCTTGCGGCCTTTTGCTGCGGCTGCCTCACCCTCGAGCCAGTCGGCCAGTCTTGCGAACGGGTCGAAGCCGATCACGCGTGGGCCGTCGGCGACGAAGTTCGAGAGCGCGTTGGTGTCGTAGTAGTAGCGCTGCCCATCCCGCGAGTCGGTGATGTACTCGATGCCGCCGATGTCGATCCCGGAGTGCTTCATGATGCGCTCCACGTCGGCGATGACCTCGGGCGGCGGGTCGTAGGCTTCGACGGTGATGCCGGACTTCGGCGCGTCGATCGCACAGGCCGCCCGATCAAGTGCGACGCCGTCGCTTGTCTTACAGATATCTGCCGGGCAAAGGTCGAAGGTCTCACCGGTGATATGGACCTTGATGGCGTAGAGGAATCGGCCGTTCAGCACCTCGACCCGGACGATATGCGAGTCGAGGGCGGGGATAAACTCCTGCACCAGCGCGATCGAGTCGAGCCCAAAGGAGAGTGTGCCTGCAGACGCAGCAGCTTCAAGCGATTCGACGGAGTCAAAGCGCATCACCCCTGCGCCGCTGCCGCCGATGTTTGGCTTGACGACGACCGGCCAGCGGAGCCCCTCGGTCGCCGCCATGGCCTGCGATGGCCGATGGAT
>CAZZZQ010000482.1:0-3440 GCA_964658405.1 uncultured Sphingomonas sp. | reverse complement strand
GCCCTATGCGAGCGCCACCTTCAGTGGGACCGCCTTCTCGACCAGCGTCTTCTTCGCGACCGCACAGCTCGCATCGTCGCAGGTCACCAACGTTGCGCCCGGCACGGTCACCCTGGCCATCGCCACCACCGGTGTCACGGCGGGCTTCGCGACCAACACGGCGGCGGCTCCTGCAACGACGGGCATCGCCTGCGTCGTCGATCAGAACCCCGGCGGCGGCTCGCTTCCGAACAACTACGAGATGGCCCCGTACACCGTCGTCGATGGCACCCACCTGACGCTGACGCTGAACAAGGTGCACGCGCCGATGTCGACCATTGCAATCGGCGGCCTCTGCGGCTATGGGCTCGAGCAGACGGTTGATACACAGAATGGCATCCGGCAGGTCTTCCCCGTGGTCGGCTCCTACTCGGCCACCGGCCTCTACTATGCGGGCGGATTCACAGCGGTCGTCGGCATCATGAACGAGACCAGCGGCTATGTGAACGTGGCTGGAACCATCACCTCGGTCGCACGCACCGGCAACGTCGTAACGGTGACTGCGCCGGGCGGATTCGGCACGGATGTAACCGGCCTGACGATGACCGTCGCCGGCGTCACGGACAGCAGCTACAACGGCAGCTTTCCTGTAACCATCACAGGATCAAGTACGCTGACCTACACGCAGACCGGCGCAAACAGCACAAGCACCGGCGGTACGATCTCGTTTCTCACCGGCGGCTACGCACTCTACCCGATGGCCGAGGTGCTCGGCGTCATGAACCCTGTGACCAGGCAGGTCGATGGCACGATGACCCTCGCACCGAACACCGTCGCATGGTCTGCGGGCGATGCACTCGAGCAGCCGCACTACTACCAGGAGCGGATCGGCGCCGACTTCCAGATGTACTCGCAGAGCATGCCTCGACCGACCCAGCAGCAGGCCGGCGGCATCGCGTATAACGGCAACAACTCGACGGGCCTGGTGGGCTGGCAGATTGCAAACAACACGCCGGCGACGAGCTATCTCGGCGGTGGTGGAACGCTTGCGCCGCCCTCCTATGCGTACTACGCGACGGGCGTCTGGCAGCGGTCGATGGTGATGGATGCGGGCACCGCCAGCGTCTTCTCGGTGCGCTGCAACCTGCATGGCTGCGGGCGATGGAACAGCGGCTACGATCTCTTCGACCTGAACAGCGCGACCGGCGTCGATACCATCCGGTACCAGCCGCAGACCAGTACGATGAGCCTCGGCCTGAACGGGACAACCTTCCAGTTCAACCCGCAGGGCTTCTCGGCCGCGGTCGTCAATACGGGCACGCTGAACGCGACGACCATCAACGGTTCCATCAACGGCTCGAGCATCACGAGTGGGACCGTACCGGCTGCGAATCTGCCGCTGCTCGGCGCCTCGGGCAACGCACACGTCGCGGGCATTGTGCCGGATCCGGGCGCGGTCAGCGGGGTGACGCGGTATCTGCGCGAGGATGGAACGTGGAGCGTTCCGTCGGGCGTCAACGCGGGCGGCGGCAACCTGGTCGCCGGTGCGACGGTGGACTACAACTTCCTGCAGGGTGCGGGAACGACGCTGCTCGACACCTCCGGCAGCGGCAACAACGGCACGCTGGTGGCGGGTGCGCTGCCGACGTGGACGCCGACCGGGCTCGCCTTCGCTCCTGGCCAGGGAGTCAGTCTGCCGGCCGCGCTTGATGCGACCCAGACCTACTTCCTCGGCGTGTATCTCAATCCAATCAGCTCCGGTGCACAGCTCACCAATCCGTATCCCGTGATGGTTTCGAGCAGCACCGGTGGTGCGGGCTTCAACTTCATGTATGGCTACAGCCCAAACAGTGCAGGCAGCTTTCTTCCCAACGCCTATGCGCCGACGCTGTATGTGGGGAGCCATCCTGCGACGGTGACGCCGAACCTGCTGGCGGGCTTTCATGTGCTGGCGGCGGTGCTGGGCTCCGGCTCGGGCAACCTCGACCATGTCTATATTGATGGCGTTGAGGTCGCGGGCTACACCGTGGAGGGCGCTTCGGCGGGTGGGCAGACGACGGGCAATCTGTTTCTCGGATCGTCGGGCGTCAACCCCTGGCAGGCGTCAGGAATCAACGGCACGATGTACCGGATGCGGACGTATGCGACGCAGCTCACGGCGGCGGCGGTGCAGTCTGTAACCGCAGCCATTACGAACGAGGTGAGCTCCCGCGGAGTTGCAGCGACGCCGGTTACAATCCCGCTGGCAGCTCCACAGCTGCATGCGATCGGCGACTCAATCACCTTCGGGCTTGGCGCGACGACGCCCTGGCCGTCGCTGCTTGCGCTGGCGAACCAGCCAGCGTACACGATCAACAACTGGGGGATCTCGGGGATCACGCTGGCGGCGATCAACGGCTCCGAGCCGAATCGTGCAGCGCTGCGATGCCGCACCAGCTCCGGCCCGTCGCTCGCAATTCTGTTTGCGGGAACGAACGATCTGAACCTGATCGCGACCAACGCGGCGGGGGTCCTGACGAACCTGATGGCCGAGGTGCAGACGATGAAGCAGGCGGGCTGCCGCGTCTTTGTCGGAACGATGCTCTCCCGCACAGGCACCGATCTCGCAGGAGCAACGATGGATGCGGACAAGGATGCGTATGACGCGCTGATCCTCGCGCAGGCGAAGGCCGGCGGTGCGGACGGCGTGATCGACTTTGCGGCGAATCCACTGCTCGGTGCGGATGGTGCGAGCGCCGGCAGCTACTTCCAGGTGGACCACATTCATCCGACGCAGGCCGGGCAGGCGCTGCTCGCGGCCGCGGCCAGCAACGTGCTGAACTACACCTTCGGCGCGAACGAGGCGAGCCCGCATGGCGTGGCGACGCTGCCCTATGCGATGACCGCGGGGGATGGCTACGTCAGCCTGCTGGGACTGACGAACGCGGGCGCGCTGACGCTGCCGGACTGCACCGGGCAGAGTGGAGCGACGTACCGGGTCAGCAATCCGCAGGCGGGGTTTGCGGTGACGGTGGTGCCGTTGAATGGGAGCCAGTTGATCGATGGGCTGAGCACGGTGACGGTACCGGCGAATGGGTCGCTGACGCTCCGGGATGTGCCGAATTCGAAGGTGGTTGCGGGGTGCCACTGGGAGATGTAGTGGGTTTCTGCGGGGATAAAAGCAACCGCAGGTCCTTCGACTTCGCTCAGGATGACAGGGTATTGGTGGGTTTGGCTAAAAAGCTAAAGGCTAAAAGCTAAGAGCTAAGAGCTAGAAGCTAAAAGCTCGGCGGTCCGGTCCTGCTTCGTCGGATCCGGGCCGCCTCGGCTTCAAGGCAAGGGGTGGACTCCATGAAGGATGAGATCAGAGAGGCCAGCGTCGGCGGGTTGCAGGCGCTGGGCGCGATGCTTGCGCAGGGCTGGGTCGGGGCCGATGGCGAGGGTGGCTCGATCCGGCTGGCGCGCGAGTATTTGAAGGTGCG
>CAZZZQ010000481.1:0-3466 GCA_964658405.1 uncultured Sphingomonas sp. | reverse complement strand
GAACCTGATCGAAAATCTCAACCCACCCTCTAAAATTTCGGACACATCATGGATCAAGCCCGGCAAGATGGCGTGGGACCACTGGTGGAGCGGCGACGTCAAGATGGACAACGAGACCAACCGGCGCTTCATCACCTTTGCATCGGACATGGGCTTTCCGTATCAGCTGATCGACTGGCAATGGTATGGCGAATACAACAAACCGGAAGCCAACATCACGAAACCCGCGCCGCAGATTGACATGCCCGGACTGTTGCGCTTCGCCGCGGATCATCACGTCAAAGAATGGCTCTGGATCCACTCCGGCGACATTACCCACGCGAAGGATGCCGGCACCCTGGCAAGCGCGTTTGCTTTGTACGAGAGCTGGGGCATCGCCGGCGTCAAAATCGACTTTATGGACAGCAACGATCAGGGCATCGTCAACTGGTACGAAGACGTCGTGAAGCTCGCTGCCAGTCACCACCTCATGGTCGATTTCCATGGAGCTTTTGAGCCGACCGGCCTGCGCGTCACCTGGCCAAACCTCCTCACGCGCGAGGGTGTCCTTGGCAACGAGTACAACAAATTCAGTGCTCGTGTCACACCCGCGCATAAGCTCACGCTTCCGTTCACACGCATGCTGGCTGGCCCGATGGACTATACCCCGGGCGGCTTCCTGAACCGCAGCCCTGCCGAGTGGAAGCAGGCGACGCCCACACAGGTCATGGGTAGCCGCGCGCAAGAACTGGCACTCTTCGTTGTCTATTGGAGTCCCCTCACCTGCGTTACCGATGACCCCATCAACTACAAAGACCAGCCGGGCCTGGACTTTCTCCGCATGGTCCCCACTGTCTGGGACGAGACCAGGGTTCTCGACGGTGCGGTGGGTGAACATATTGTCATCGCGCGCCGGAAGGGAAGAAGGTGGTTTGTTGGAGGTATGACCGGGGATCAGGCGTATCACTACAAACTTGCCCTCTCATTTCTGCCAAAGGGCTCGTATATCGCCCACCTTTTTACCGATCCAACCAACTCAGGCGCGAGCTACGAAGCACTCAACCAGAACACAAAGACTGTAACTGCAGCCGACTCCCTCGACCTCCCCATGCGGCCCGCCGGCGGCGCGGCAATCTACCTTGAACCAGCAACAGCGCAACGGTAGAAGGATGTTCACATTGTGCTCCCTGCGGAACTCGGCAAGAAGCAAGACGCGAATGCTCTAACGGTATCGGGGTCCAGAGATGCCTCGCGTCTCCATCGCCTGAAATTTATGGCCGGGTGGCGCGTGAGCATTCTCGACGGAAACAGAACCCTGCCGAACATGCTTCTTTTAAACCGGAGGAGGACTGGTAAGCGCTCGACCGTGCGATTCCACACGTGGTGGCAGGCTCATGAGGCGATCTTCATCCAACCGCGATCGAAATGACGGAGCCGCGTTAACTTTCTCGAATCAAGAGAGTGAGAATGTGACAGATGGTTACAACCTGTTGTGCAAAAAGCACTTCAAAGAACTTGGGACGTTTTAGCTGCAGGTATCGATCCGAATGCTTCGACTCCCACTTCCGACCTTTACGAAGACAGCGTTCATCTTTGACAGACGCGGACCGATTCTGCCCGATTGCTGGTATCAAGTCAGACGCCCCCTGGGCGGTTGTACCAATCTACTTTTTTGGAGAGTAAGTTATGCATGGAATTATCTGGTGGATCATTGTTGGCCTGATCGCAGGCTTTATTACTGGCAAGCTCATGAAGGGCTCGGGCTTTGGTGCACTGATGGATATCGTCGTCGGCATCGTTGGAGCTATCGCCGGTGGCTACATCATGACCGCGCTCGGCTTTGCAGGTCAAGGCGGACTCATCTATACCGTCCTTGTCGCAGTTGTCGGAGCTGTTATTTTGACTCTTCTTCTCAGGCTTATCACTGGAAAACGATAGGTGTTCGTTGTAATGGATGGCAAATACTAAAGACGAGCCTTCTCGCAAGGGAAGGCTTCGTTATTTTTGATGTATCTCAAAATGGAAAAATCTCGAAACACCGCACTCCGTCTCATCGCCGTCTTCAAGCTCTTCAAAGCGATCACATTGATCATCGTCGGAATCAGCGCACTGAGGATGATTCATGGAGATGCTGCTGCGACCCTGACTCACTGGATCGCAAGAATGGGTTTCAACCCGGACGGCCGCTACGTTGATCGCGCGCTTGGCAAGATTGCGAGTTTGCCAAGCTCCAGATTCAAAGAGCTCGGGATCGGGAGCTTTGTCTACTCCGTACTATTTCTCATCGAGGGCATCGGCCTGTGGATGCAAAAGCGGTGGGCTGAGTGGTTCACCGTCGTTATTACCGGCTCTTTGGTGCCACTCGAGATCTATGAACTCCATCTTCACCCGACGGCAGGAAAGGTCTGCATGCTGCTTGTCAATGTAGGAGTGGTTGTTTATCTGTTAGTAAAGATTCAGGGTGGCCGCTCTTCATCAGGCGTTGCCGGCTGATCTGCGAGGTGGGGCCAACCAACCCCGCCTTGAGCAGTGAGCGAGACTCAGTGGCAGACACTGCTTTCCATTTGCCGATGACAGCGCAAGCATCGTTTCCATGGTGGACGCAGTCTCCCGAAGGCAGGAACACAAGCACAGAGATGTGCCAGCCTTCGTGAGTTGACGAGGATCTAATCCAGAGGCGAGATCTGAATATTGCGAAAGAAGACTTCTGCACCCTCGGATTGGAAAAGTATCTTTCCTTCCTTGGGAAATGGATCTGTCCCAACATTAGCTAAGGTGCCATTGACGTACTGTCGGATGATCTGATCATCAACGACGACTTCAAGGGTGTTCCATTTTCCGTAAGGTTTCTCAAACTCTCCTGACGTGTTTCGAAAGCCAACGGTATTCTTCTGCGGTCCTTTCTCGATGTGGCCTATGTTGAGTGCTGAGCCTGGTGGCCCTGTAACTCGCCTCTTATCCATCCCGGTCAGGGCCGCACCATCGGTCAACCAGAAATCTCCTGTCTCCCCCTCTTTGATCTGGAATTCGATCGATTGCGGCCAGACCTTCTGCTCGCCCTGTACGTTGTACAAGATGCCGCTGTCACGCGCCTGTCCTGCCCGCTCACCGAAGGTGCCTTTACCCCACTTAAAGTCAGCTCGCAGATAGAAGCGATGAAAGCTTTGTTTTGTAATGATGAAGCCCATCTCTCTGCCGGAGACGTGGATGATGCGGTGTTCCACCGTGAAGACGTGTTCTGGGTCGCTGTTGCCTCCACGTCCACGGACAAAGGTGTCGAAATGAGAAAGGTCTCCGCCATCGAAGAGAACGATCGGCGCTCCGTGGGCGGGGATCGCCTCAAGTGGAGCGGTCTGCGCGGAGGAAGAGATGGCGATCATCAAGAGACTAGCTGTTCCGATGGATCTGAACGAAACGAGAGGATTCACGGGCGACCTGACAAGAGAGAGATAAGACGACGCGATCATCTTATCGTTTATAGCTCGCG
>CAZZZQ010000480.1:0-3469 GCA_964658405.1 uncultured Sphingomonas sp. | reverse complement strand
GCCGCTTGCTGGTGGGCCTGGAGGCGCCCACCACCGGGACCGTCGAGGTGGCCGTCACCGGCGACCGGCCCGACCTCGCTGAAGATGGTGGCGAGCTGCTCCTCGGTCACCGTGACCGTCACGTCGGTTGCGACGGAGGAGAGGGGAAGATCAATGCGCGGAAGCTGATGCTGCTCCCCCATCTTCAGCGCGATGTCGGAGGAGATGAAGGTCTCCAGACCTTTGGCGGTAATGGTCAGCTTGAAGCGGCCGACGTCGAGTCCCTGGAAGGTAAATCTGCCGTCGAGTCCGGAGGTTGCGACGCGCTCGTCCAGGCGGCCGTGCTCGATCAGCGTGATCCTCGCGCCGGGGACGATGCCGCCGTTGATGTCCTCGACGACGCCGCTGATGCTGCCGGTTCCCTGCACCTCTGCTGCCTGCTCGATGCGTCCGGGCGCGTTTGGCAGGATGTTTTCGCTTACAAGCGACGTGCTGAAGTCCTGACCATGGAGGAGCCCCGTGAGACTGGAGAACAGGACCGCCAGGCAGACGCCTCGCAGCACCCGGTTCGCCACGTTTCTTTCCACGCGCCGATGTTCCGGGAGTTCACCCTCGCACACTGCGTCCAGCCCGAACTGCTCGGAAAAAAGATGCTTCAAGTGATTCATACTTTGAAGATACGACCGAAACGTGATTTCAATATTAAGCTCTGCCATAACCGGTAGAAATAAAGTATCTTTTGCGGAATCCTGCCATGAAGCTGCCCTATCAACGCCGCAATCCGAAGGCCGGGGTCGTTAATTACGAGCTTCTGGACGGTGCGATCATCCTCGAGTTCGCCGACCACAACAATCGCTACCTCTATAACACCGAGGCTCCGGGTCCAGAGGCTGTGGTTGAGATGAAGCGTCTCGCAGCCAGCGGCCGGGGGCTGACGACTTATATCAATCAGCATGTCCGTGAACGGTATGCCGCTAAGCTTCCGCTCTGACGGCAGCCGCTGAGGCGCATCGTCCGTTGTGGGTGGCAAGCAGGTGGGATGTGCGGTATCGTTTACAGGCCACGACATCAGTCCAAATCGGAGCGTTCCCAGTCATGCGTATCACTCGCCGCCAGGCCCTTGCTCTTCTTGCTACCGCGGCACCCACGCTCCGCTCGGCGTATGCCCAGACCTCGGCGATCAGCCTTACACCCGGTCCCTTCAAGGGCACGCCTGCATCGGTGCAGGCCTATCGCTTTCCGGCGTGGTTTGCGGATGCGAAGTTCGGAATCTGGTCGCACTGGGGACCGCAGTCCGGGATCGAGGCGGGCGACTGGTATGCACGCAACATGTACGTGCAGGGATCGGACTCGTACAACTACCACGTCGAGACCTACGGCCACCCCTCGAAGATCGGCTACAAAGACCTCATCCCGACCTTCAAGGCGGCGCGCTGGGATCCTGACCATTTGATGGACCTCTACGTGAAGGCGGGGGCGAAGTACTTCTTTTCGATGGGGGTCCACCACGATAACTACGATATGTGGAACTCCAAGTACCAGCCGCGCTGGAATGCCGTGGCGACCGGGCCGAAGAAGGACATCGTCGGAGCATGGGCGATCGCGGCCCGCAAGCGCGGCCTGCCGTTTGGGGTCAGCGAACACCTCTCGAACTCGTATGACTGGTTTGCCGTCTCACATCTTTCGGACAAGACCGGCTCGCTCGCCGGGGTTCCCTACGATGGGACGAACCCTGCGTATGCCGATCTTTATCATGACCCCTCCGGTGAGCCGGCAAACTTCGCTCTCACCGCACGGGACATGGGACGCGTCGCACCGGACAGCTGGAAGCTGCAGTACTTCCGCCGCATCAAGGATCTCGTCGACCAGTACCAGCCGGACCTGCTCTACACCGATGGTGGCATTCCGTTTGACGAATACGGCTACTCGACTGTCGCCGAGCTGTATAACGTCAGTGCGGCGAAGCATGGCGGCAAGGTGGAGGCCGTGTACTTCAGCAAGACGGCGGAGCAGTGTGCGATCGGCACCTGTGCGCTTGACCGGGAGCGTGGCGTGCTTGACGGGATCTCGCCGACCCCTTGGCAGACCGATACCTGCATTGGCGAGTGGCACTACAAGCGCGGTGTCGCCTACAAGTCGCCGAAGAAGGTGATTGATCTTCTGGTCGACATCGTCAGCAAGAACGGGAATCTTCTGCTGAACTTCCCTCTTCCCAACAGTGGCGAACTTGACTTTGAAGAACGCGAGATTCTCGCCGGCATCACGGCGTGGATGGCGGTGAACAGCGAGGGGATCTATGCGACGCGGCCGTGGAAGATCTACGGCGAGGGGCCATCGACGAAGGTCGTGATTGCGAAGAACGGCTCCGAGTTCGATCCGAACGAAGGGAAGAAGCCTGACCTTACCGCGCGCGATATCCGCTTTACTACGAAGGGATCGGTAGTCTATGCCTTCGTGCAGGGCTGGCCGCAGGGGACGGCGGTGATCGAGGCACTTGGAAGCGCCAGCGCACAGGCTCCGCCGAAGATCACCGGCGCGTCCATCCTGGGCCACTCCGAGGCGCTGAAGTTTACGCAGGATGCCAGTGGGCTCCGCGTCTCCATGCCGATGGCGCGAACCGCGTTGTCGGAGATTGGAATCACTCTAAAGTTGACGACGACCTAAACTTTAGTAAGGGTGGAGAAAAGTGCCAGTCTCTCTACTTCTGTTGAGCAAGACAATGAAATTCTGCATCACACTCCATGAACCGAAACTCATTTGCATGGAGAACGAACTATGATCATCCTTCTTATTGTCCTGATCCTGCTCTTCGGCTTTGGCGGCGCGCGCATGGGTCCCGGGCTCGGCTACTATGGCGGCGGCGGTCTGAGCCTCATCCTTACGATCGTTCTCATCCTGTTGCTTCTAAAGGTCATCTAGGTCATCTAGGTCGATCGCCCAGTTCTCCTATGCGGGGGCACTGGGCGGTTGATCTGAGGCCTTCTCCATTCGTACGATCTCAATCGTAAGTCCCTCGCCGACTGGCACCGCAATCCTCTGCTGTTCGCGATAACCGCTGAGTGTGTAGAGCGACAAGCCAGCCAGGGTGCTTCCCATCTCGAAGCGGCGAAAGCCCGCGTTCCACGCACCCTCCTCAGCCGTTCTAAGCAACCGCGTCCCCAACCCTTTTCGAGCGAACTCCGGTGAGACGAAGATGGCGCGGATCTTTGCCGCGTCCGTCGCTGGATCAAGCAGACCTGAGCCGATCGCTTCGACCTGTTGATCGCCACCGTAGAGTGTCTTGCGGAAGCTCCATCCACCGCAGCCAGCGAGCGCGTCGCCCGAGGTTGCGACGAAGTAGGTCCCATCGCTGATCAGCCTGCTATCCACGGTGAAGACGGTTCGAAGTGCTGCCTCTCGCTGGGCGTCGGTGTACTCATGCTGCAGCTTGCGCACCGAAGCTCTGATCAACGCGGTGATCGCAGGGATGTCGGCCACGGTGGCGACTCGG
>CAZZZQ010000479.1:0-3475 GCA_964658405.1 uncultured Sphingomonas sp. | reverse complement strand
CTGGCACCTGACATATAGACAGCCTGAGGGCGCCTTCTATGTCATTACTGTGGGCTTACCCAACTTCACTCAGGCGCGGTCCTTGGCGGAGAAGCTGTCGAGCTTTATGCCTGCCGATACCCTCGTCGGCCGTGAAAGTGTCAGTCCTGAGACGCTGGTTCGTTACGGGATGCGACCCGGAGCCGTGGCGCTGACGACCCCCTGACATCGCTTCAGCTCCAGGAGCGCCTTTCCTGCGTTATGGCGAGCGCCACAAAACGACAGCCAGGATCGCCAGCGCCACAACGGCGACGGCGATCATTGAAGCGCTGGCAATCTCCATGGACATAGCGCATCGCTAGGCGAATTCCTCTCAGTCACCATAGGGGCACGGTCTATAACGCGCATCATGCTGCGACGACGCACGGCTCGTCGCGTTCAAACACCGCTTCCTCGTGCTAAACGCCTCGGCGCTGAACGCTTGTGCTGGTTCAAAAAGGTATGTTCAGCGTTTTTGAACGCGCTTGAAGAGTTGTTCTGAGCCTAGTAGGCTGCTGAAAAAGGCTCGCCACCTATAAAACAGTGAACAGAGGTGGATCGAACATCTAGCTGAATGGCGAGAGGCGAGAACAAGAGAACTTCCCTACGTGCCAGCATTCCCGCAATGCCAGTCCCCACCCTTGTCCTGGTACCAGACGCAGATGTCATTGTTGGTGAATGGGATCACTCGGCCCTGCCGGCTCTCCATCGAGTCCGATGAGCCAAGCCCCCAGTAGTCCGCCCTCTTCGCCTGCTTGTAGCATGTGAAAGAGCCTGTCGGAGACTTGCCGTACTCAGGCGCGAATTTCGGATAGTAGAACCCTGTCTTAGGGTCGGCCCAAACGACCGGGTCCCCTCCGCATCCGGCTTTGGCCTGCCCTTCAGTCGGAAAACTTGAAAGGGTACCCAGCCCGAACTCCGACGCGACGTCGCCTCCCGCTATGGCTGGCGAGGTGAGGGTCACCAGCAGCGTCAGTCGAAGGCACACCTGACGGACGGCTCGGGCTTGCATAATTAACCTTCAAGTTCGGCCTGTAGCGGAGATGCCGTGCTGCGCCGTGGGTGGCAATCCCTAGGCGCAGGGCGCGTCATGGAACGTCAGTCGGCAGACCTTCGCCAAAGCGGCTGATTCTGCCTTTGCGCGTCGTCTAAAGGTTAAAGCCGGCGCGCGATGCATGAGGACCTGGACACAGGTGCTTGGTTTCGAGAGTCGTAACGAAGCGAACGGGCGCAATTTAAGCGCGGATTCGGCCGGCACCGTGAGATTTGCCGGCATCCTGACGACGACCCTACCCGCCAGCGGCATCGGGCACATGTTGCATAGAAGCAACATACGCGGAAATGCACCGGAGGACTCTGGATCCCCCGGCGCACTCACCCCATTATAGACGTGCGGTGTTCACCGCATGCCTTTTTGGGCGTTTCCTCCCTAGACTTGGGCCGCCTCTCGGGGCGGTCTTTTTGTTTCGGGTCGGCGCATTCTGCACATGCCCGTCGTTCACGCAAGTGTGATGTGCAGAATGCGCATGGCTTAGCCATATGCGTTTCCTAGCGCTGAGAGCGTCACTGAGAAGCTTAAGCTTTGTCAGCTACCCACCTGTCAGACGACCTCGTGAACGGCGTCGAGGGGCCTGCAACGCCAGCAAAATGCATTTCGAGATCAGGCGCGCCAACCCGGAGAGGAACCTCGACAGTCGATTGCCGTTAGCTTGGTCTGCCACTGGAGATAGCCGCCATGGAAGATCACGCGATGTTGTTCGACTGGATCCTCTACGCGATCCTGTTGCCGCCGGTCCTGCTCGCCATCTTCGAACTGATGCGAACGTGGAAACCGTCCGCACCGTAAATGCGCCAGGGTGAGGTTTGGGGTCAAGGCCGTCAGGATAGGCCCTAGCTCATGTCAGGGAAGACCCGGCAGAATGTCAGGCCGATCCCTATCCCCAAACTAGGACCATCAGTGTTGCGACCAGCCCCATCACGATTGCGAGGACGAGAGCCACAAAGGTGACGATGAGCAAGACGCGGTCGCGCTGTGAAACTCCCCTCATCGCCGAGAAGACCGCCAGCGATCACCGGGGATCCATCGCGGGACGTTCTGCCGGGCGGCGGGTTTGACCCCACTCCCTTTTTTCTCGTTTGAATCTGTATGTACTTTCGTGGGGGCCGAGGCTTTGACCCCTTGATAGCTTCGACGCATCGAGAGCCACGAGCGCCACTCCGGCGACAAGATGCGAACCACGTTGGATAGGTGTTTGAAAGGCCGGTCGGGCCGGTGCTCGACGCTCAGAAGGCTGAGAGCCCTGGCCTGCCGCAGGGCCGTCTTGACCGTCGACCGGGACACGCCAGCAAGGGCCGCGATCTTGTCGAGCGGCATCGTACATTGAGCGTGTCGCGCGACCTCGGCGGCGATCGTCGCCATGACGGCACATTCCGCCAGCGTGAACCGGCAAGCCAGCTGCGGCGGCAACCATCCGCTCGCCACCCAACGGCGGCGGCGTTCCATGGAGTCGGACGATCGTGGTCTTGAGCCCGATCTAACCCAATTGGGTTGGGTCGGGACGGCGGGGACCCGCGTGTAGTCGATTTCGGGCGCAAGAGGCCCTTGTGGTCGCTTCGCACCTCGCCTGCCGTCCGCGTCTCATGGATGGCCCCTGCCGGGTCGCGGGGCCTCTCCTGGCGGCCATCAATCCTCGAGATGGCGGGCGGGAGCAGGTGGTCGAGACCCGGCGTGAGCGCCTGGAAGCTAAAGATAATGGGGACGAGCCGATCGTCAACAAGCTATCCCCACCCTGGACGACCTCGTGAACACCATCGGCGCGCGATGCTGCGACCTCGCCGAGCGTCAGACCGAAATCAGCTCACGCACTAACTTCGCTTGGTGGCCCAAAAACCACACCCCGAGTTAGTCCGCCGGAAGCCGTATCATGCGCTACGTCCGTTTCTCGAGGCGAGGCAGGACGTGCCCCGCACCGCTCTGGATCAGCTACGATTGGGCGAAAAGCCCCGCGCCTGTCCCACTGCGGGCAGCAGGGGCCCAAGTGCGCCGTTAGACCCTCATCCCTCGATGAGGCTGCGCATGCGTTCCGCGAGTGCGTCGATGGCGAAGGGCTTGGTCAGGACGTGCATGCCGTCAGCGAGATGGCCGTTGTTGAGCAGCGCGGTTTCGGCATAGCCGGTGATAAACAGCACCTTGAGGCCTGGGCGCAGATCCCGCGCCGCGTCCGCCACCTGACGCCCGTTCATGCCCGGAAGCCCGACGTCTGTGACGAGGAGGTCGATGCGGGCGTCCGACCTCAGGATCGCAAGTCCGGCCGCGCCGTCGGAAGCCTCCAGGGCGGCGTAGCCGAGGTCGTCGAGCACCTCCGTCACCAGCATTCGGACGGAGGCCTCGTCGTCGATCACGAGCACCGTCTCCCCGTGGCGAGCGCGCGGCAGGTCGGACGGTCCACCGGCGACG
>CAZZZQ010000478.1:0-3481 GCA_964658405.1 uncultured Sphingomonas sp. | reverse complement strand
AGAGCTCGCGAGCCACGCGGAAGAACTCCTCCGAGACAGGATGGATTCCGCCCTCACCCTGGATCGGTTCAATACAGATCGCGCAGATGCCATTCGAGAACTTCGCGCGGAGGTCTGCGACGCCGTTAAACTCAACGAAATCCACGCAGGGCATTACAGGTGCGAAGGGCTCGCGGTACTTCTCTTTGTGCGTCGTCGCAACCGAACCCATGGTCCGGCCGTGGAAGCTGTGCGAGAGCGCGAGGAACTTCGAGCCGATGTTGCCGCCGTTCTCGCGCAGCATCTTTGCATGGGCACGGGCGAGCTTCAGTGCCGCCTCCCACGCCTCGGTGCCGCTGTTGCAGAAGAAGACGCGGTCGAGCCCGCTGATCTCGGTCAGGCGCTGTGCGAGCGGCGCCGTACCCTCGTGATAAAAGAGGTTCGAGGTGTGGATGAGCTTTGCGCTCTGCTCGCGAATTGCCGCTTCAACTGCCGGATGGCCATAGCCAAGGGCGCTGACGCCGATGCCGCTCAGAAGGTCGAGATAATCCACGCCATTTTCATCGCGAAGATGAACGCCGCTGCCGGTGACGAAGAGGATAGGGTTTCGCTCATAGGTCTGAAGAAGAAGCTTCTTCTCTGCTGCCTGGATCGATGCAAGTTTCATGCGACCATGACCTCCGTTCCATCGTTGACTCGTGACGAGCAGATATCGGGCAACAGCGCCGCTGACTCCGCAGGAAGAATGCGGACGCGTTTGACGCCGTGCGTCAGCGCGTCGCGGCAGGCGTGCAGTTTAGGAAGCATGCCGCCCGAGATCACCGCCTGCTTTTCGAGGGCGGGAATCTGCGCGAGGGTCAGCCAGCGCATGACATTTCCGTCTGCGCCTTTGACGCCGGGTACGTCGGTCAGGAAGATCAGCGCGTCGGCATTGGTGCAGACCGCGCATGCCGAGGCCATCTCGTCGGCGTTGATGTTGTAGTACTCGCCGTCGAAGCCAAGAGCGATCGAAGAGATTACCGGGACTGCGCCCATCTTCCAGATAGCTTCCAGCCAGCGGGGATCGGTTGCTGCGATCTCACCTACAAAGCCGAGGTCAGGATTCGTCTTCTTCTTGCGCGCGCGAAAGACGTGGCCATCGCCGCCTGAAAGGCCCATCGCGGACTGGCCGTGGGTGCCGAGCGCTGCAACCAGCGACTTGTTGACGCGGCCTGCAAGCACCATCAGGGCCGCATCGCGCGTCTCGGCGTCCGTCACGCGGAGGCCGGAGATGAACTCACTCTTCTTGCCCATCTGGGCGAGCGTACGGGTCAGCTGTACACCGCCGCCGTGGACGACTGCGACCTGGTTGCCATCCTGTACAAGCTCGGCGATCGCCTTTCCGCAGGCATGCAGCAGCCGCTTGTCTTCTAGCGTTGCGCCACCTAGTTTGACTACGAATTTCACAGCAGCCCCTCCTCTTCCGACCAACCACACATCAGGTTCATATTCTGAACAGCCTGTCCTGCCGCTCCCTTCAACAGGTTATCGAGGCAGGAGACGAGGACGAGGCGCTTTCCGTCCTTGGCAAGCGCGAAGCCGATGTCGCAGTAGTTCGTGCGTACAACGTGCTGTATCTGCGGGAGCGAAGGCGTCGCATGCAGGCGAACCATCGGGCTTGCCTTGTAAAACTCTTTGAAGATCGCCGTAAGCGCATCCGGCGTCGTCGTCTCGAGAAGACGCACATACACGGTCGACAGGATGCCCCGCGGAATCGGCAGCAGGTGCGGCGTGAACTGTATCTGGCTGCCATCCAGCTTTAGCTGCTCCAGCAACTCGCCTGTGTGACGATGGCCGAAGACGTTATAGGCCGACAGATTGTCAGCGGCATACATGAAGTGAGTCTTCGCCGTTGCAGCTTTGCCTGCACCACTGACACCGGACTTGCTGTCGGCAATGACGCCATGATCTGTATCGACAATGCCCGCACCGAGCAGGGGAGCGAGTGCAAGGATGACCGAGGTGGGATAGCAGCCGGGATTCGCAACCAGTCGCGCGTTCGCGATCGTGTCACGGTGCAGCTCCGGCGAACCATAGACGGCCTCAGCCTGAATGGTTGCGGCGAGGGCTGGGTCGGCGTCTTCAAGGTTGTAGACCGCGCGGAGGTCGTCCTGCTGCAGGCGCCATGCGCCGCTCAGGTCGATGATGCGGATGCCGCGGGCGAGTGCCTCCGGGGCGAACTCGCGGGACTGCTCATGGGGCAGCGCTAGGAAAAGAATCTCGGTCTTCTCGGCAGACAGCTGATCCCAGTCGAAGGGCTGCACAGCGTCGGTCGGGCCGTTGAAGCTGGCGAGCTGCGGGTGGAGGTCGGTCAGCAGAATCTGCTGGGTCTCTTGCGCACGACCGTAAAAGGTGGGCCGTGCGTTCGTAAGCCGCGGATGATGCAGAAGGAGGCGCGCAAGCTCTGCGCCCGCGTAGCCGCTGACCCCGGCGACGGCGATCTTTGGTGCCCGAACTTCGTTCCCGGATTCAGTTGAGTGATTCATCTTAGCCAATCAATTCTTCCATTCTTATCTTCAGTGAGGCAGCCTGCTTGTCGTCGGGGCAGATGATGAGGACCGTGTCGTCGCCTGCGATGGTCCCGACAACCTCGGGAAAGTCTTCATAGTCGATGCCGGCTGCAATCGGCTGAGCACCGCTGGTGATGGTGATGAGAACGAGCAGGTTGCCGGCCTGGCGAACCTCCAGGCCAAAGCTTCGCAGGACGTCATGAATACCGGGCTGGTCGTCGTCCACGGACAGAGACGCAGGCAGGGAGTAGCCGCTCGGCCCTTTCGACAGGCGGAGTTCGTGAATATCGCGCGAGAGCGTCGCCTGCGTAACGTGGAAACCACGTTCTGCCAGCTTGCGGCGAAGCTCGTCCTGGTTGGCAATCGCGGTCTGAGAGAGCAGATCCCGAATTGCATTGTGGCGCTGTAGTTTCATCTGCTGGGTCTAAACTATTCCTGATCGTATTGAAAACGCATAAAGATGCCGCAAAGAGATCAAATCGTCTCGATGCATAAAAATACATTAGCATGTATAAATATACACAGGCAGTCGCAAGACTGCCAAAATCTTTCAATCTTGTGAAGGGCTCGCGACCGACTGCACTTTGGTCGCGAAGTATAGTGAACCATGGAACGCTCCAATCCCTGTAGCCCTGCCTCTTTTCTTCCAGACTCAAGTGCCCTTGCGGCGGCGAGCCGTCCCCAGCGTGCGTCTGCTGGTCTGCGTTCTCTTGTTGATGAGCGCTTCGATCACGACTCCTGCGGTGTCGGCTTTGTAGCTTCGATCGCGGCGGTTCCGACCCACGAGATTCTTCAGCAGGCACTGACCGCGCTTGAACGCCTGGCGCACCGTGGCGCGATTGCGGCCGATGGCAAGAGCAGCGATGGCGTCGGTGTGATGACGGCTGTTCCGCGTGCACTCCTGGTCAAGTCCACTGGGATTCAGATCGCAGACGAGCAGGTACTTGGCGTCG
>CAZZZQ010000477.1:1340-3485 GCA_964658405.1 uncultured Sphingomonas sp. | reverse complement strand
GCGAGGAGCCGATGAGGTAGCCGCAGGCTCCGGCGAAGATGGCGAGGAGGCCGGTCTCGGAGTAGAAGAGAAGGGCGATCGTGCCACGGCTTGCTCCGAGCGAACGCATCAGGCCGATCTCGGCTCGGCGTTCGAGGATGGCGGTAGCCATGGCGGCCGAGACCGCGAAGCCTGCCGCCAGCAATGCTGCCGCGCTGATAAGCCACATCAACCCGCTGATGCGCGAGAGGACGGTGCCTTCGCTCTGCTCGACCTGGCGGACCTGCTGGGCGTTTGCGCCGGGGATGGCCTCGCGGATCTGGTAGGCGATGGAGTTGGCGTAGGGGCGGCAGTACCAGATCTCGCGCTGCTTGGGCGGCAGTGAGTCCGGGTCGACGCGGGCGAAGGCGTCTTCGGGCTTGGTCCGCGCGGAGACCTCGACGCGGGAGATGGCGTCCGGAAGGGTGGCGATCTGCTGCGCGGTGGCGAGCGGAACCAGCAGCTTATCTTCGGTGGCGTCGCCGGTGGAGACAAGTCCGACGATGTGCAGGGTGGTTGAGCCCGCGAGGATGGTATCGCCGATCTTCCTGCCGGATCGTGTCCCTGCAACGGCGTCCGAGGGGCTTGAGGGCCAGGCGCCTGTCAGCTTCCACCACGGGTGCAGGACGGGGGCGCCGGTCAGACCGTTCCCAAAGGCGTGGCCGAACCAGAGGCCGAGTAAAGACAGTTTTGTTCCGTCGGCAGCGGTCGAGGTGACAGGGAGCTCCGGGCTGACGCCGGTGATGTTATTGCCCCAGAAGATCCCCTTGAGCTTCGGGAGATCGCTCTCCTTCAGGTAGGCTCCGCCGGTTGCGGGCTTGATGTTGACGCCGCCGACGGTGACGTCGAGCAGGTCAGCCTTGGGGATGATGACGATGTTTGCGCCGTAGACCGCGAGCTCCTTGTGGATGCGGTCGCCGATGGTCGTGGCGAGGGCGAGCATCGCCGTCACGGCTGTCGTGCCGAGCAGGATGGCGATGCCCGCCAGCAGCTTTCGGCGACGCTGGCGGACAAAGCTCTCGAGGAGGAGGCGGAAGAACATTACTTTTCGAACACGGTGGAGAGAGCGCGGAGGTCGACGGCTGCGATCGAGATCTGCCCGTTCGCGTTCGTCGACTTGAGCGGGATCGGGTTGCAGCCGCCGACCTGGCCCATGGAGGCGGCGTTCAGCGGGCTGGCGCACATCTTGCAGGTGATTCCCTGGGAGCCGATGTAGAAGCCGACCGGACCGCAGATGCTGCAGGCGTCTGCGACCGAGACGATGTTGCCGTCGGGCTTGCGGAAGAGCAGGAAGCGGACCTCGGCCTGGCCACCCTTACCGTCATCGAGGCGGACGCCGTAGCGATGGAGCTTGTCGTCGTTTACCTCGGCGGTCGGGACGGTGACCTGCTGGCCGACGAGGGTGACGGGCGAGGTTGGGGAGAGGGCGGTCGAGCTCTTGGCGTAGATGAACTCCGCCGTCGAGAGGAAGATGAAGAGGAAGCTGGTGCCGACGACGGCGGTCATCCACATCTTCTCGCGGCGCTGGCTCCAGGCGAGCTTGCGCTTCTCGGCGAGTGTGGCAGACTCGTCGAGCTTGACCGGGGCGCGACGCTTGTACTCCATCAGCATCATCAGGCCGGCGAGCGCGAGCATGGTGACGAAGAAGAAGAGGTCGTTGCGGACGATGGGGCCGATGAGGCGCATCTCGGCGGCGCTCGAGGGAAGGACGCCGTTCTCTGAGAGCTCGTGGAGACCGCTGACCAGCAGCTGGAAGGTGACGAAGTACAGGATGACGGTCGTGACGCGGAAGAAGCGCTGCAGGTTGATCTTGACGCTGCCGCGGATGAAGAGCACGCCGAAGACGACGGAGACGGCCACGCCGAGGAGGGTCCCGGTGAAGCTGAGGATCTCGGTCGAGTTGAGTGAGACGGCGGAGAGGATGAGCACGGTCTCGACGCCTTCGCGGAGGACGAGCAGGAAGACGAAGAAGAAGAGGCCGGTCTTCGAGGCGTTGACGAGCTTCGCGACCTTGCCCTCGATCTCGCCCTTCATGCTGCGCGCGGTCTTCTGCATGAACCAGATCATGCTGATGACAAAGGCGGCCGCGGCGAGCATGACCCAGCCTTCGAAGATGTCCGGGTTGAA
>CAZZZQ010000477.1:0-1330 GCA_964658405.1 uncultured Sphingomonas sp. | reverse complement strand
GGCGGCTCCGAGCGCCCAGAATACGGTGCGCTTCAGCTCGGGGCGGCCGATCTTGCCGAGGTACGCAAAGATGATTCCTACAATCAGCGACGCTTCCACACCCTCGCGGAGCGTGATGATAAAGGCCTGCAGCATAACGAGTTCACTCCTGGGGGCGGTCGGAGCACCGGCAGCTCTCCCAATAAGCTCAACCAGAGGAGGAGATCTCATGGTGGCCATCTCCAAGTCTATTTAGGACTAATCTGGTCGTCAATCAAACGAGGATGCAAATTCGCACGAGCTTTACAATCCCGCACAGAAGTTTGGGGGATTCTATAGAGATGAGATCGGGTCTTTTCCTGCGGCGGGCTGTGGCGGTTTGCGTTCTTGCTTTTGTTCTGGCTGCGTTATCGCGGGTCGCGGCAGGCCAGTCGGCCACTCCTCCAGCGACGATCTACCTGGTCCGCCACGCTGAAAAGCTGACGGATGGGCAGATGGATCTCTCGCCCACCGGCTTCAAGCGGGCCGCCGTGCTGGCGAGGCTGTTCGCTCCGCCCTCCGGGGATCGGACGCTTGCCGCGCTGCCGACGCCGCAGGTCATCATCGCTACGCACCAGAGTGCCCACTCGAATCGCCCGCTTCAGACGGTGACTCCGCTGGCTGAAGCCCTGCACCTGCCGGTGCAGAGCGAGGTCATGAATGAAGATTTCGCGATTCTTGCGCACGACCTGCTCAGCGGACGGTATGCCAACCAGGTCGTTTTTGTGGCGTGGCACCACGGCAAACTACCGCAGCTTGCCGAGGCGCTGGGGGCGGTTCCGCCCTATAAGCCATGGCCGGAGACGCAGTTCGACCGCATCTGGCGGATTGACTACAAGGCCGGACGGGCGACGCTAACGGATCTCCCGCAGGGGCTTCTCCCGGGGGACTCTAAGTAGTCTGGCCTAGTGTTGGCGACTCTTCGGTGCGAGGCCCCAGAAGGAAAGCCGGACGATCTCGTCGGTTCGCTGCATGCGAAGGCGAGACTGCTCGACTCGATTTGCGGTGGTTTGAATCGTAAGGACGAGATCAGAGACGCTCTTCTCAGAGAATCTGACGCGAGAAGAGGACTCGAAGATCAGCTTCTTGACATCCACGAACGGGAGGAGGCTCATCCCTCATGGTAGGTCGAGACTGTCCCCTAGCAAACAAAAGTGGATTATTTCTTCGGCGGGTTCAAACTGTATTGATGGTATCAACACGCACTTTAAACATCGAAGTGCCGGTAGAAAGCCAGGCTTGAGAGGTTTGTTGTTCTGGTGCGCCCGGAAGGATTCGAACCTCCGACCCTTTGGTTCGTAGCCAAATGCTC
>CAZZZQ010000476.1:0-3490 GCA_964658405.1 uncultured Sphingomonas sp. | reverse complement strand
AGATTGCGAGCACCGTGTCGGTCGGTTGCAGGATGCCGAGGTCGCCGTGGCCAGCCTCGCCCGCATGGAGAAAGTGGGCGGGGGAGCCGGTTGAGGCGAGGGTTGCGGCGATCTTGCGGCCGATGTGGCCGGACTTGCCGACGCCGGTAACGAGGATGCGGCCACCCACGGCGGCGCGCATGCGGATCAGCTCGACTGCCTCAAGCAGGCGGTCGCCAAGCCGATGATCGAGCGCGCGGCGAACGGCCCCGAGCCCGGCGATCTCAAGATCGAGGGTGCGGATCAGCGAGTCGTGGCGGTTGGGCTCGTTCATTCGGGCAAAGCCGGGAAGTCGGGAGATTTGACGAGCTGATCAATTGCCTGCAGGCCGCGGACAAGCGCCTCGAACTGGCGAAGCGGAATCATGTTCGGGCCGTCGGACGGGGCGTGGTCGGGGTCGGGATGCGTCTCGAGGAAGACGGCTGCAACTCCGACGGCAACGGCGGCTCGGGCGAGAGTCGGGACAAACTCCCGCTGGCCGCCTGAGGTCGTGCCCTGGCCTCCGGGCTGCTGGACGGAATGGGTCGCGTCGAAGACGATCGGAGCGCCGGTCCGCGCCATGATCGGCAGCGAGCGCATGTCTGAAACGAGCGTGTTGTAGCCGAAGGAGGCTCCGCGCTCCGTCAGCAGGACGTTACGATTGCCGGTCGAGGTTAGCTTGGCGACGACGTTGGTCATGTCCCATGGCGCGAGAAACTGGCCCTTCTTGACGTTGACGATCGCGCCCGTCTCGGCGGCGGCAAGCAGCAGGTCGGTCTGGCGGCAGAGGAACGCCGGAATCTGGAGCACGTCCACGACCTCGGCAAGCGGGGCGCACTGGGCGGCCTCGTGGACGTCGGTCAGGACGGGCAGGTCGAGCGTCTCGCGGATCTCGGCGAAGATCGGCAGCGCGTGCTCCATGCCAAGGCCGCGGTGCGACGAGGTGCTGGTGCGATTCGCCTTGTCGAACGAGGTCTTGTAGATCAGCCCGATCTTTAGGCGGGCGGCGATCTCCTTGAGGGCCGAGGCCATCTCGAGGGCATGGGCGCGGCTCTCGAGGACGCATGGTCCGGCGATGATCGTGAGCGGGAGATGATTGCCGATGCGGACGTTGCGGGTCGCTACGATTGCGTTGGGTTCTGGCACGGGTTTAAGTGTACTGCGTCGGGTTCATCCCGAACTCTAGGGGTTCGGGTTGGGCAGAAAGCGGTAGCCGATGCCGCGGACGGTGACGAGATGGACCGGGTTCGCAGGGTCATCCTCTATATAGCGGCGCAGGCGGACGATGAAGTTATCGATCGCGCGGGTGTCGGTGTCCTCGTGGACGCGCCAGACCTGCTCGAGGATTTCCTTGCGCGAGATCACCTGGCCCTCGCGGTCGGTGAAGTAGCGCAGCAGATCGGCCTCCATCATGGTCAGGTTGGTCAGGCGGTTTGGCGCGACCAGCTCCAGGGTGTCGAAGCGGATAGTGCGGTGGTCGAAGGCGTACTCCATTCTGGGCGGCGCCTCGGGGACCGCCTCGCCAGGCTTGGGCGGCGGCTCAGTCTGCCAGGCCATCCGTCGAAGGAGCGTCTTAAGGCGAACGAGCAGGATATTCAGGTCAAAGGGCTTGGGCAGGTAGTCGTCGGCGCCCGCTTCGAGACCCCCGAGGATGTCCTCGGTCCGGCCGCGGGCCGTCAGCATCAGGATCGGCGTAAAGATCTGCGCTTCGCGAAGCGCACGGGCGATGGTGAAGCCGTCTTTTCCGGGCAGCATCACGTCCAGCAGGATGGCACTCGGCTTGTCATCCGTGGTGAGGAGATAGTTGAGGGCAGAGTCCCCGTCGGCCTCATGGTGGGTGCGATATCCCTCGGCCTGAAGGTTGAAAAGCAGCCCTTGTGCAAGGTGATCTTCGTCTTCGACGAGGACAATGAGTGGTTCGGCTTGGTCGTCTCTGTTCAAGGGGTCGTCCCGGTGTTGGGGTTAGCGAGCGGAAGCTTGAGGATCATCGTCGTTCCAAGGCCTGGCCCGGGGCTCTCCGCGGAGATCTCGCCGCCATGCTGCCGAGCGATTGTTCGGACCAGGAAGAGGCCAAGTCCCGTGCCCTTGATCTTGACCAGGTCGCGGCCGGAGACCCGGTAGAAGCGGTGAAAGATCCGCTTCAGCTCATTCGGAGGGAGGCCCAGGCCGGTATCCGTAATGGTGAGCGTGACCAGGGTATAGCGTGTGATCGCCAGCCGGCAGGTGATATGCACGCCGGCGGGCGAGTACTTGACGGCATTGTCGAGGAGGTTGAGGATCGCAGTCCGCAGATCCTCGGGGATTCCGGTGACCGGGAGCCGGACCGCGCCGGGCACGGGCTGCAGCAGGATCGCATCAGGGCTGAGGTGGTGGCGCTGGATGGTGACGGCGATGCACTCCGCGACGAGCGACTCGAGGTCAATGGGAACACGGTTGAGCTGCCGCTGCCGCTGGCCCAGCTCACCGGCCTTGAGGACCTGCTCGACCGTGGCAAGCAGCCGGTCTGAGTCCGAGTGCATGATCTTGTAGAACTGCTGGCGCTGGGTCTCGGGGAGCTCCCGCCGCTGGAGCGTTTCGAGGTAGAGCCGGATGCTGGCGATGGGTGTCTTGAGCTCGTGGGTCACGGCGTTCAGGAAGGAGTCCTGGCGCTCGTTGCGGCGAATCTCGCGGACCAGGAAGACGGTGTTCAGGACGACGCCCGCGATCAGCAGCCCGAAGAGGACGATGCCGAGGACTGCGAGCGCGACCGCCCGCTCATTCAGGATGATCCAGCCAATATTGAGCGTGACGAGGCCGCCGACGAGGAGAGCGCCAAGGGTGATGAAGAAAGCGATGGCTCCACGGCGGCGGGTGATGTTCATAGCTCTGGGCTGGAGTATATAGCTGAGGCGGATTTCGAAGGGAGGCAGAGGGGCCTCGGTAAACCCTCCAATTACCCCTTGGAGTTACTTGCTGCAGCTCTTTCCGTGAACGCCGTGCGCACCCTTGGACTTTGCGTCGGCCTCGCTCATGTAGGAGCCGGCCTTGGTCTTGCCGTAATAATCGGATCCGTAGCAGTGGTAGACCTTGCTGGAGGTGTTGAGCCAGACCAGGTCCGGGCTCCCGCCGGGTGTCTGCGGAACCTTGGCCGCAGCTGCCTTTGGACCAGCCTTGATGGACTGAGTTTCGAGGGTGCTCTCTGATTGACCGGCAGCCTGGGCCGCAGCCTGGCTTTGTGTGCGCACCTGCGTGGTGGAGCTTGGGCCGGTCGGCGTCGCGGGAGCGGCGGTTGCCGCCGGGGTCGCCGTCACTGCCGGGATCGCGGGCGTCTCAACGGCCGGAGCTTTAGGGGTCGCGGTGTACCACTCCTTCACGCCGTGGTGGCCGCGGCAGGCGCCACTCTTCGCGGCGTCGGTGGAGTAAGTTCCGTCCTTGCAGATGCCGGTCGCGTTATCCGGCTTCGTAGCTGGTGCGGTCTGGGCGATCCCGAGGG
>CAZZZQ010000475.1:0-3497 GCA_964658405.1 uncultured Sphingomonas sp. | reverse complement strand
ACTGAGCTAGAACTTGGAAAAGCGCTCATTCGCGTAAGAATTGGCACTGGAAGCTGGGATCAAGCAACCCTTGCAAAACAGCCGTCGCACTTCACGTCAATTCCTTACAAGGTACTGACTTCGGGTTCGGAATTCCCTGAGTCTTCGGCGCGTTCGCGCGGCTTCAAGTTCACGCTCATCAGTGGTCTCGCTTCGTATCTATCGAGGGCACCGAGAGTGGTCATGACAGAAAGTGGTCAAGGGGCTTTAGGCCCAAGTCTCGTTCCCGTCGGCCAAGCCCATGAAGACTACCGAAACCACCCGTTGTTCACGCAACGGATGGAGAAGTTCATATCATCCCTTCTTGGATGGACGGTCCGATTTGAATTTCCTCGGCTATGGGAAACGAAGGCGCAAACCCTCCGTCTGTTCCTAAACGAATGCCAAGATACGGCGGCCCTTATCGACACGAGATCTTGTTGGCAAGGAAGTCGCCAAGTCGGCGTGAATGGTGTTCGTAGACAGTGTGGAATCTGCGCCGCATGTTTGTTGCGGCGAATGAGTCTGCACGCTGCAGGCGTCCTCGAACCGCAAACCAACTACGTGTGGGAAAACCTGCGCTCCGCCCGCTTCTGTGACGGCGTAGCGGAAGGCTTCTCAAGAGATCGCATCACTTCGTCTTTCCGGGAGTATGCCATTGCCGGCACTCTACATCTTGACCACTTGGCGACGCTTGGCGAATCGGCCCTCAACGCCAGAAGACTAACGGCAACCGCTAGGCCGCTTTCGACTGCTCTTGGGATAGCGCGCACCGATACCGAGTCCCGATTGACGTCACTCTTGAACCAACACGCGTCAGAATGGAAAAACTTTATGCAATCGCTTGGCCCTGATTCGTTCATCACCAAATGGACGGAGACCCCGAAATGAACATACTTGATACTGTCCCTACCTCATTGCTTGGCGAGAGGCTTCGACTGGCCCGCGAGAACGCAGGCATCAATCAAGCGAAGGCAGCAGAAAGCGCTGGACTTGCGAGAACCACGTTGGTGGCGATCGAACAAGGAAAGCGAAGGGCCCGTCTACCGGAATTACAGACTCTCGTTCGGCTTTATGATTCGTCGATCAACTCGGTTTTACGGGAAGAAGCAATTCATGTCGATCTCGTCCCACGATTTCGCAAACTTTTGGGTACGAGCGATAGCGCGGCGAGTAGCGCCGTCGCCGTCATCTCAAACCTCGCGAAGGCTGAGGTAGAGCTGGAAAACATTCTCGGAATAAAGCGAACGCGCGATTACCCCGCTGAACGCCCCTTGCTGCCTGGTGATGTTCGAGTTCAAGCCGAACAAGATGCGGCTGAAGTGAGAACTAGGCTGGGACTTGGAAACCGGCCTGTAAAAGATATTGTCACCTTGCTCGAAATGGAAGTCGGTATTCGGGTGTACATCCGTAGGATTGATGGGAATATCTCGGGGGTCTTCGCCTACGATGAGAAGCTAGGGCCCTGCATATTACTCAATGCGAATCACCCCCGAGAGCGCCGAACCCAATCGGCAGCGCACGAATTTGGACATTTCATGGCGACGCGGTCAGAGCCGGAAATTCTGGAAATGCACGAACGCTTCAATTCGCGCGAAGAGCGATATGCAATCGCATTCGGCAAAGCATTCTTGACTCCAGCTCGTGCCGTCATGCAACAGTTTCAAGAAGTGACCGCAGGAGCCGACAAGTTCAGCAGACGGCACGTCATCGTGCTCGCGCATTTCTTCGGCGTCTCCCGAGAAGCAATCGTCAAACGCCTTGAGGAGCTTGCTCTAATCAAGGCAGGAACTTGGGATTGGTTCGCGGCGAACGGAGGCATCACGGATGAGCAAGCGAGTCAGGTACTTGGCGATTTGTCTATATCGGACGAAGGAAAAGCGGATGCCGATAGGCCAACGACGCTCAGGTTGAATCTTCTCGCGTCAGAAGCGCATTCACGGGGCCTGTTGAGTGAAGGCCAGCTTTGTCGGTTACTAGGTCTCGACAGGATTGAATTGCGGGAAAGTCTTGGCAATTTGGATGTCGAAGGGAGTGGGACGGATGATGCCCCCAGTCTTTTCGCCTAACCCAGATACGCCTCTGACCCTCGATTCGAGTGTAGTCATCAATTTGAATGCCTCCGGCCAGGGGCGCGCCGTGCTATCTGCTTTCAACAATTCAGTTGTCGTGGTCGATACCGTAGAGGCCGAGATTGGCCGTGGCAATCGACAGAAGCGGCAGGACAAGGCTGCTCTGGACGCTTTGATCGCAGACGGAACTATCGCAATCGTCAGCCTTGATGACGATGCACTGCAAATATTCGAGTCTCTAGTAATCGGGCCCGCGATCAGCACTCTTGACGACGGCGAAGCTGCCACCATTGCGTATGCGGTTCGTACGGGTTCGATAGCGGTCGTTGATGAGCGGAAAGCGACTGCGCTCTCGCGCGGCCGCTTCCGAGAGTTGACCACCATCTCAACAGTCGATTTATTTGTTAGTGACTTGGTGAGGTTGCACTTGGGCGATGAGCTTCGCAGAGAAGCCATCTTCAATGCTTTGCTACATGGCCGTATGCAAGTTCCGAAGCAACATCTCGATTGGGTAGTCGAAACCATCGGGCCAGAAAGAGCCCTTCAATGCTTGAGCCTTCCAAGCTTCGTGCGGACTGCGACTTCGCCGAAAGCGATTGTGACACCGTAGAAAGTGAGACTGTTTCTCTGACGTTTCTCACGATAACCGTTCGACACCTTTAAAGTGGAAAAGCGCACCGTTGAGCTGATCGTCAATGGTCAAGATGTTCTTTCCTGCTGTCGCCAGCTCCCTGCAATGTCCGAGAGTGCGGCTTGCTGGAGCGGCGTGAGGGACGAAGATCTTGTCGGCTAGCGCACCCACGAAACAGTTGCGCCGGTGGGCGAGCGCCTTGGTGATTCTGTTCTGTGCGGGTGAGAACGGGGAGAGAATCAGCAACCGGCCTTCTTCAAAGGCGGGCTGAAGGTCTGGTTTCAAACGCATTCCGACGATAGTCCGCGCCGGAACCCAGATGATCGGCTGCCGTCCACGGAGCAGGATCCGCAAGCACTCCCATTCCATGACGGAGTGAAAGCCGCCGATGAGTACCTGGCCCTCGTCTCGCATTCTGGTGATGGCATCGAAGGTCTTGAGTACGATGGAACCGGGGCAGTGTGAAGAGCAGAAGAATCCGATCTTAGAGTGATTGAGCAGTTCGGTCGGTCCCGCTGCCCAGAACTCATCAGTTCCTCCCGTTTCTATCGACGACGTCGGCAGAAAAGCAGTCGCTGGGTGTAAGGTCGTTAGATCCCCGTCGAGCTTCACGGTCACTCCTCGTCGTCGGCGCCAAGCCGGTACTTAACGTCATAGTTCGTAACAAAATCGAGCTCATCCTTGGTCAGTTGGTAGTACTCGGCCAAAACGGCGTCGATGTCGTCTGTGATCGCTTTACTATGTCGTGGAAAAATGCACTGAACTGTCAGCGTATC
>CAZZZQ010000474.1:0-3500 GCA_964658405.1 uncultured Sphingomonas sp. | reverse complement strand
TGAGGTTCAGGCTGCGGCACCCATCAAGCCTGCCGCAAAAGCAGCGAAGACCAAGGCGCCCGTCGCGATCAAGGCGGTCGAGCCCGAGCCGTTTGATGAACGCCTCCTGCCCCTCGTCGACAAGGCGAACGTCTTCTTCGAGCAGAGCCAGTCGCTCAGCGGGGAGAACGCCGCCGCCGTGCAGGGTTGCTTCAAGGCACGCTTTACCGACTCCCTGCAAGCGATCGTTCGCCTGCCCCGGCTTGCGCAGACCATCACGCAGGATTGGCCGGCTCACGCCTCCGCCGTCCTCCCGCTCAATAACCCCGGACGCGCATCGCTGCCCGTCTGGGCTCCCGTGCTTGCGTGGAGCCTGCTACGCCAGATGAACGAAGCCGCCTCCGACAACGCGGCGCGCTTCGACTCGTTGCAGCTACGTTCCGCGCTCGCTGAGACCTTCTCCGCCCTTGGTCTCGAGGGCGAGGGAGCCTGGCGCGCCGTCGCCCGTGTACGCGCCCTGCTCGCTCTCGGTGACAAGCCCGCTCCCTACGGCTCCGCAGACCTCTGGAGCGACCCGGACGTCCGCTGGCTTGCGGGCGTCAGCGGCTTCGGCGGCAGGACCTTCCTCAACAAGGAGCTCTTCGAGGAACTGGCCTGCTGGTTTGCCCTCCCCGAACTTCTTGGGGAGACTCCGAAACCGCCTTCGATTCTTACCGACGCAGCACAGGCAGGCTATGACCTCGAAACGCTGCGTTCACTGCTGAATGCCCCTCCGCTTCCGGTGCCGGCAGCAAAGGTCGAAGCACCAAAGCCAGCCGCTAAGAAGGTCGCGACGAAAACGAAACCCGCACCCGCCAAGGCAAAGGTTACGGCCCCGGCTATCGAAGCCAGGATCGTCGCAGCGCCGAAAAAGGCAGCTGCAAAGAAGGTCGCCACAAAGAAGCCAGCAAAGCCTGAGGGATCAAAATAAAAAGAGAGTCGCCTCACCTTAGAGGCGGCTCTCTTTTGTTTGTCATTCCCGGGCGAAATCTGCGTTTCCACCTTCGCCCCTACTTCACCCCACCCACTGGTCCAGGCTTCCCCGGGTTGAACTTCTCCCCTAACCCCGGCGTAGACATAACGTCCTTTGCCCCCAAACTCTTCTCCACCTCAACTCCAAACACATAGCTGGGCCCGAACATATTGCTCGTAAAGATCACCATCGTCTTATCCGGGGAGAACCGCACATTGGGCTCCAGCTTGTAGTTGTGGTGGGACATGTTCACCAAGTGCTCAGAGTGGAAGACCCCCGGCTGCCAGAAGTCCGGCTCGTTGATTGCGCCCGCGCCGGTGATCATCTGCGGATGAAATAGCTCAATCCACTCCCCATCCGGAGCCTTTGCGACCTGGCCCGGATCGCCGCCGTCGCCGGTAAAGAGCGTCTCCCCCTGGGTCAGGTTGAAGTGAATCGACCACTCGTTCCGCTGCATGTGGAAGGCGGTTCGCCGATGGGTCTCGAGGTCATAGCCCGCGAGGAAGAAGTCCTCACCCTTGGGGAACTGCCAGTCATACCAGATCGTCTTTCCGTCCAGCCCCCAGAACTCATGCCCGGCGATCTCCATCAGCATCGTCCGCTTATGGATCAGCGTATTGTGCGTGCCGTCGGTATGGATCATCCAGATCCGGTCCACCTTCTGCCACGGCCCCTCATGGCAGTACATCAGCAGGGTCGGATCGACCGGCGAGAAGAGCAGGTGGTTGACCCAGTCCGTGCTCTTCAGCAGCGTCGTCAGCCTGCCGTTCTCCGCGCCCGGCTTCAGGCTGACGGTAAACAGGAGGAGCGGCTGACGTGAGGCCAGGCGCCGCTCCATCATGGCGCCCTTGCCCTCCGGCTGGACGAGGTTGCCGCTCTGTTGTGCCGCGCGCGCCGGCGTCCCATTCGGCGTAACCCGGTTCGCGCCATACTCCGGCTCAACCGCCGGACCATCGTTCATCGTCCCGGCTGCGAGCGTTTCGTCAGCGTTGATCGTTGGGATACTGACGCGCCCCTTCAGGGTCGTCAGCTTCGTCACGGCTCCCGTAACGAGGTCTGCTTTGGAGATCGTCGTCGCATCCGCGGTCTCGCTGAACTCCGAGAAGAAGACGCTGTTGGTCTTGCGTCCGACGACGATCGCATGGACCCCACCGGGCACCAGCAATCGCGTCTTCTTCGTTGCCAGCTCCAGCGTATGGATGCCGTCATGCGCGGTGTACACCATCAGCCTTCCATCCGGGCTGTAGGCGTTTACGTTGAAGTAGAAGCCCGACGACCCGGGCTCGTTCGAGAGCCGATAGATCCTGTGGCCGGTATCCTGATCGACCCACGTCGTCGGCAAATCCTGCGATGAAGCGGAGATCAAAGGGGCAACGAGCGCTACGGTACTCAGAAGAAGCGAGGCAAAACGGGCCATGCAGGAGAGGCTCCAATGAAAGTCTGGTTGCAGCACGGAATCGAGTGATTTATACACTGTTCGAAGTGCAACTGGGAAACAGTTTCCAAATCGCAATGATGCCCGAAAAGGCCCCTCAAGCGAGGGGTTTCCGGGCATCTTTAGTTTCAGTCGTTTAGATAGAGATTCGCGAGGTCAGCAGGTCTTCGATCCTGACCGGCAGCTCTCGTACGCGGACGCCGGTCGCATGGTACACAGCCGCCGTGATGGCAGGGGCAACACCAGCCAGCCCGATCTCGCCGATCCCGCGAGCCCCGTACTCCCCCATCATCGGGTCCGGAATATCGAGGAAGGTGACATCGATCTCCGGCGAGTCCGCGCTGGTTGGCACGAGGTAGTCCGCGAAGTTATCGTTGACCGGATGACCGTTGCGGGGATCGTACGTCGTCTGCTCGAGCAGCCCCATCCCGACGCCCATCACGACCGCACCCGCGACCTGGTTCGTCGCCGTCTTCATGTTGATGATGCGGCCGCCGTCGATCACCGTCACGACGCGGCTGACGCGCAGCTTCGCGATCCCCGGATCCCACTCGACCTCGACAAACTGTGCCCCGAACGAATGCATCGAGTAGTCCTTGGCCTTCGTATCCGACCCCTGCCCCCCAGACTTGCCATCGGCGGACGCAGCGGCCAGGTTCGCCATCTTCAGGACCTCCTGGAAGGGAACACCGCTCTCGGGCGACTGATCCTTGCCGTGGATCCGCACCATGGTCATCGTCAGCGTCGCGGGATCCTTCTTCAGGAAGGGCGACCCCTTCGCCTGGACTGCCGTTGCCAAAAGGACCTTCACGGCAGCATTCACCGCATCGACGATCGACGGAATGACCGTCGCCGTCGCAGTCGACCCGCCGGACATCGGACCCGCGGGCAGCGAGCTATCGCCCAGTACGACTCTGATCTTCTCGACGGGGATTCCGGTCTTGTCGGCGACGATCTGCGCCACGACCGTGTAGGTCCCGGTCCCGATGTCCTGCGTTCCCGAGCTTACCCGCACCGTGCCGTCGCGATTCAGGCTGACCGACGCCTCGCTGTTGCCACGCCCCGCGCCCCACG
>CAZZZQ010000473.1:0-3501 GCA_964658405.1 uncultured Sphingomonas sp. | reverse complement strand
TGCAGTACGACACCACCATCAACAAGTGGCACACCTCGAAGAACACCGCCCGCATTAACGCCTCGAACCCCTGCTCCGAGTACATGTTCCTCGATGACTCCGCCTGCAACCTGGCCAGCTTCAACCTGCTGAAGTTCCTGACGCCCGGCGGCCAGTTCGACATCCCGGCCTACCGGCATGCTATCGGCATCGTCACCACCGCGATGGAGATCATCGTGGACTCGGCAGGCTACCCGACCGAGATGATCGCGAAGAACTCGCATGACTACCGCCCGCTCGGCCTCGGCTATGCGAACCTCGGCGCGCTTCTGATGGCCTTCGGCCTGCCGTACGATTCGGATGCCGGCCGCGACTTTGCCGGAACCCTGACCGCCATCCTCTGCGGCGACGCCTACTGGCAGTCAGCTCGCATCGCTGAGACCTGCGCCCCGCTCGGTGCCGCGACCCCCATCACGCAGCGTGCGGAGATCACGGGCGGAGCCTGCCCCGGCTTCTACGTCAACCGCGAGCCCTTCCTCGACGTCATCCGCATGCACCGCGCCGAGGTCAACAACATCGGCAAGTCGAAGACCTCCGCGGAGCCCTTCTCCGTGCAGAATCTCGACGCGCTCATCGCCGCCTCGAAGCACGCCTGGGACGGTGCGCTCGCCCATGGTGAGAAGTTCGGCTACCGCAACTCGCAGGTCACCGTCCTCGCCCCCACCGGCACCATTGGCTTCATGATGGACTGCGACACGACCGGTGTTGAGCCCGATCTCGCCCTCGTCAAGTACAAGAAGCTGGTCGGCGGCGGCATGATCAAGATCGTCAACAACACCGTCCCCTCCGCGCTCATCAAGCTCGGCTACACCGAGGCCGACGTCAACGCGATCGTCAGCTACATCGACGCCACCGGCACCATCGAGGGCGCACCCGGCATCAAGGCAGAGCACCTCGCCGTGTTTGACTGCTCCTTCAAGCCGCAGAAGGGAACCCGCAGCATCCACTACATGGGCCACATCAAGATGATGGCCGCCGCCCAGCCGTTCCTCTCGGGAGCCATCTCGAAGACCGTCAACCTCCCGCAGGACTGCTCCGTGCAGGACATCGCCGACGCCTACATGGAGTCATGGCGCCAGGGCATCAAGGCCGTCGCCATCTACCGCGATAACTCAAAGGGAACGCAGCCTCTGAACGTGTCTGCCCAGACGGACGACAACAAGAAGGGCACGAAGGCCGTCGACAAGGTATCCCCGGTTGACGCCGGAACCATCGAGATCGAGGAGACGATCGTCGCAGCCAAGGCTGCCGCGGCCGCCCGCATCACCGACCTTGAGCTCCAGCTCTCGACCATCTCGCAGCAGCTCACCGCCGTCCTCGCCGCCAGCACGCAGAACTCTGACGCTGCCGACTCGACCGCGCCCCCCCGGGCCGTCCGCCACCGCCTCCCCGCGGAGCGTGCCTCCGTCACCCACAAGTTCGGCTTCTCCGGCCACGAGGGCTACATCACCGTAGGGCTCTACCCCAACGGCCAGCCCGGCGAGATCTTCATCCGCATGGCGAAGGAAGGCTCCACCGTCTCCGGACTGATGGACTCCTTCGCGACCGCGGTCTCGCTCGCCCTCCAGCACGGCGTTCCGCTGAAGGTCCTCTGCGAGAAGTTCGCCCACACCCGCTTCGAGCCGTCCGGCTGGACCGGCAACCCGGAGATCGGTTTTGCCAAGTCGATCATGGATTACATCTTCCGCTGGATCCAGATCCGCTTCCTCTCCGGCACCCAGCTCGACCTCTTCGCCGGCCTCTCCCCACAGGCGCACATCCCGGTCCAGGGCCACGTCACCAGCCCCGGCAACCGCGTCGTCTCCACCAGCCTCGGCAGCGGAATCGACCTCAACGCCACCACGGACTCTGTCAGCCAGAGCGAGGTCGAAGGATCTGCGGCTCACCACTCCGCCGACTCCCTCTACGACCGGACCGCCCCCCAGGGCGGAATTGCCCCGGACCTCGCCGCCCGCTCCGGCCTCCCCACCCAGGAGGTCGATGCAAAGAGCGTCGAAGACCGAGGCATCTACCACGTAGCCGACGCCATGAAGGACCTGTACGACATGGGCGACTCCCCCTCCTGCGCCACCTGCGGAGCCATCATGACGCGGAGCGGATCTTGCTACCGGTGCATGAGCTGCGGAAGTACGAGTGGTTGCAGCTAGGAGTGGAGGACTTGTAGGAAACTGATAGTGAGAACCCTAGTGGGACTCGCGAGCAGTCGCTTTCCCTGATGCAATAGTTTTGGGTGCCGGCCACTTGAGGTGGCACCCAAGATGTTCAGCCAACTTCTCTTTCGCGTTTCTGCTAAGTCCATTGCGTGAGTCTGAAGATATTGCTCTATCTTTCAGTCCCCAACGTGTGGGACCAGACTTCCATCGACAGATGATCAAAGCTTCATCGGGGGATCGCTCTGCGATATCTTTCATGGCAGCTATGCAAGCTTTGAGCTCTGCAGCTTACTATCTAAGTTGCCCTGTGAGATCATTGTGGCATTTTGAGAAAAATAAGGAACGAGTTCTAGGATCGCCACAGTATCCCGTAATGTGTTTCTTAAGTGGGCCCGTTCCTCAATCGTCCTGCCTGCCTCTTGCACGAAACCATTGAATACATCTCGATAGTAATTGGACCAGCTTGGAGCGAGGGCTGGAACGCTATTATCGAGGGCAAAGCAATAAGGTAGTTTCTGCTTCAGGTTTTGATCAAGTAAGGCGGGATATTCCTTGTTCTTTTGAGCATTATCTTCATAATCCGACCAGCCGACCGTTGGATTGATCATCGCGAGAAATACCTTCGCAGTTTTCAGATCGCCAATATATGGAACCGGACGTAGATGCAGATGAAGCCTACCCGTTCGTGGCTCCCGCTCAGCAAAAGAGGCTGCGCTGGGAGTGTAAGCTTCTCTAGAGGTTTGTCTACGTCCATCCCTAAGCCATGACTCAACGACATCTATGTCAGATGGGTGAATGTAGCGCCCCGAACCATCAGGCTCGATCTTCATTTTCCAGTGGTCTATCAATGCATCTACGCTCATGAAAAGATCCTCGCCTACTAAATAAAAATACCTAAAACGGCTGATGGAAACATTAGAAGCAATAATCGAAACTAATTTCAACTTGTTGAAACACTTTATGGTGAATCGCCGATCTTCGAGTTCCACCCGGCAACTGCCTCGAGGGGTTACACAGAGATCGCAAAGGGCAGCACAGCATTCGCATCAATGATCAGTGGCGGATTTGCTTCGTCTGGAAGGCGGATGGGGCTCACAGCGTTCATATTGTGGATTGCCACTAGCAAGTGACGTCTGGACAAGGAGTGCCAAGCATGATCATTAAGAGACCCATTGAAGGTTGGGCAATTCAGGGGGTTACGACGCATTCCGGCGTCATTTTGCAGGAAGACTTCCTGATCCCGATGGAGATCAGCGCTAACCAACTTGCACTGCGGACGAGGATGCCTGCGAGCCGAGTTGGAGAGATT
>CAZZZQ010000472.1:0-3511 GCA_964658405.1 uncultured Sphingomonas sp. | reverse complement strand
TGATGTCCTTGCCAAGGGCGATGGCGAGCTTTGACTTCGACTGCGCGAAGGACTCGCACTCGACCACATCGCGGAGCCAGATGGTCTCGCGCTCGGTGTTCGGAACCTGGATGCCGACAGTGCTTTTACCGGCCATGCGCTCGATGAGGATCGACTCGGCGGCCATGGCGAGGCAGAGGTCGTCGGCGAGCCCGGTGATGCGGGCGACCTTGACGCCGGCCTCCGGCTTGAACTCGAAGGTGGTGACGACCGGGCCGGGGTTGATCTGGGTGACCTGACCGTCGACGTCGAACTCGGCGCACTTCTCGACCAGGATGCGGGCCTCTTCGCGGAGCTCGTCCTCGCGAACGACGGCCTGCTCCTCACTGCGATAGAGCAGGGAGGAGGGCGGCAGCTTGTAGCCGCGAACGCTCTTCGGGACGATGGTGACGGGGTGCGCGTCGGCGTCGGCGCGCTTGCCGAAGGAGATGCCCTGGGGTGTGGCTGCGGGCGGCAACGCGGCAGCCGGTGCGGGGAAGTTTTCGACCAGCCGTGGCTTCAGCTCACGAATTGGCGTGCGTGCCGGCGGTGGTTCGGGCAGGGGCATGGCGTCGCTGGCGTCGAACTCGGCGAAGGTCGCTGTCTTGCTGTCCCCGATGTCGCCATCCCACTCGCGGGCAGGAGCGGCGGCACGGGCCAGTGCTTCAGCGAAGGGTGCAGCGGCGGCCGTTGCGGTGCTGAAGGGTGTCACCGGCGGAGAATCGACGATGGTGCGCGGCATGGCCTGCCAGACGCTGGGTGCGGGAGCATCCTTGGCGATGGGCTCGTCTGCGAGCAGGGGAGCGAGCTTGCTCTTGCGGCGGCCCCACCAGCCGAAGAGGCCTCCCAGCAAGGTCTCACTGGCCTGGACAGTCGCGGGTTCGTCGCCCGCAAGTCCTCCGGCGAGACGCGAGGTGATGGCCTGCTTTTCGCGGGCGCGACGGGCTTTGGACTCCATCTGCTCGCGCTTGCTCTCGAAGACGTCGACATGCTCGGCGGCCTCGTGACGGTTGCGGCGAGCCTGCCAGCCTGCGTAGCGATCCTGCATGGCCTGGAGGAAGGAGAAGCGGACGGTCGCCCAGTCGCGCGCGCTGCTGAAGGTAAAGGTGGTTGCAAGGTAGAGCGAGACGGCGACCATCAGAATGAGCACGATGCAGGCGCCGGGAAGATTGAGGAAGTGAACCATGCCATCGGCGAGCAGGCGGCCGGTGGCTCCTTCGATCGGAAGGGCGTGGCGGTACAGCATGTGGTTCGGCAGGAGCGCGACGGCTGCGGGAGCGAAGACGATCCAAAGGCCAAGCCCGATGCTGCGGGCGACGGGCGATCCGGCGGGACGCGAACGCAGCCAGCAGTAGCCGATGCGGCCGAGGACGACCGGCAGGAAGAAGGCGGCGACGCCAATGAGTTGTAGAAGAGCGTCCGAGAGGTAGGCGCCGAGGATTCCGGTCCAGTTATGCGCGGGGCGGCCCGAGGCGTAGCCGCCGACGGTGTTCAGCGAGGGATCGGTCGCGGTGTAGGTGGCCAGCGCGAGGAGGAGAAGTCCTGCGCCCACGAGGACGATGAGTCCGATCATCTCGTTGAGACGTCGGTTCGGCGTCGGAGCGGTGACATGTCGTAGTGTCTTCATGGGGTTACGCGGGGCCTCCAGCAAACTCCGGCACGCGGCTTGGGGTGCACCGGATTACACGGTACGTACAGGCCGACACCACCAGAGCACCTCTGATTATCAGGTACGGGGTCGGTCCATGGGGATGGCATCCGAAATGCGGAATCAGGATGCAAACTACCGTGCAAACCCCAGCCTGATCCCGGCATCTAGTTGTGAAGAGTCACTGGGCGGTGGAGACATCGAACGGAACTTTTCAAGTGGCAGACAGGGGAGCGGGATTTTCGCGATTTCTCCCTTTTGCCGTCAGCGAAGGAGAATCGCGGTCAGCTGACGGACCCTGCATCGGCCACATAACTTTAGTTTCAAGAAGAAGAGGATTGTATGGCGACTGACGCGAACAAGAACTCCGAGATGGAAAAAGTAGTCCTTGGCCTTATCAACGTGCTGCAGGATAGCCAGAAGGGCTTTGCTGACATCGGCGAGCATCTTCAGGACGAGACGTTGAAGCGCTACTTCCTGGCAGAGTCGTTGAAGCGCGCCAATTTCCGTGGCGAGCTTGAGAATGAGCTTCACCGCCATGGAATTGCAGATGTGAAGGAGACCGGCACGACGTCCGGAACGATCCACCGCATCTGGGGCGACCTGAAGGCCAAGCTTGGCGGAGGCGACCACACCCTCCTCGAGACGGCAGAGCAGGGCGAGGATGTTGCGAAGAAGGCATATGCAGAGGCGCTCAAGCAGGAGCTTCCGCTGCCGCTGCACCAGCTTCTCAGCGAACAGCAGGCACATGTGCTGACGTCGCATGACTATGTTCGCGATCATCGCGACGCGCTGGCCTCCAAGTAAGCTTTTGAAGTGATAGAAAGGGCGGTCCGGTTCGATCCGGGCCGCCTTTTTCTTTGCGCCGAACACCCAAGTATGGTGGTGAAGAGGATCTTCTATGATCGGCCGCGTACTTCTCGCTCTACTGTTTATTGGCGCTGGCAGTCTGCACTTTCTGATCCCGCAGACTTACATGAGAATCATGCCGCCGTACCTTCCGGCACATCTTGCCCTTATCTATATCAGTGGAGTGGCCGAGATTCTCGGCGGAGTCGGCCTTCTGGTTCCCAGTACGAGGCAGGCAGCGGCGTGGGGGCTGATCGTTCTCCTGATCGCCGTGATGCCGGCAAATATTTACATGGCGACCGCTCATATCCCGGCCCCGGGGATCATGGGACAAAGCTGGGCACAGTGGCTGCGTCTGCCGATGCAGATTCCGCTTATCTACTGGGCCTGGCTCTACACGCGCGGCTAGTACGCAAAAGAGCCTCCTGCACGATCCGCAGGAGGCTCTTCAGGTTGGCTGAGGTTCAGTAGCCAGCGGTATGCAGGTAGAACACGAAGCCAGCTGCTGCGATGCAGTAGACGCCGAAGAGATACCAGCGGCCCGACTCAAGCCAGCTGCTCAGCCATTTCAGCGCGACGAGCCCGGCGAGGAACGCGAAGACCATTCCAAGCAGGCTGGTCAGGAAGGCTGCGTGCAGATCGGCCGCGCCGGTGGGTGTTCCGTGGACTGCCTTGACGATGCGCATCACCTCGCGCAGCACGACCGGCGGCGTCAGGATGACGGCGAGCGCGAAGCTGAACCGCTCCGCCCGCTCCTTGCTTGCGCCGGCGAGCATGCCGGTGGAGATCGTAGCGCCTGAGCGCGAGAAGCCGCGGAAGGGGAGACAGAGGCCCTGGACGAAGCCGATCCATCCGGCCTGGCGCATGGTGACGCCGTCGCCGATGACGGGTTTGAAGTCGCCCATGCGGCGGCGCTCCATCAGGCCGGCGATGATGATGATGATTCCGGCAGCCAGCAGGGCAGGGGCGATCAACTCGAGGTGGCTGAAGAGCTCT
>CAZZZQ010000471.1:0-3511 GCA_964658405.1 uncultured Sphingomonas sp. | reverse complement strand
TCTTCGATCTTGACTGGGGCGTGTCGGAGTCCTTCGGGGGTGATGCGATCGTCCGCCGTGACGCGCTTGAAGTCGTCGGAGGCTATAACGAGTCGCTCATCGCTGGAGAGGATCCGGAGATCTGCCGCCGTATGCGCGACCATGGTTTCTACAACCTGCATCTGCCGATTCCCATGACGGAACATGATCTTGCCATCCATCGCTGGAAGCAGTACTGGCGTCGCTCCATCAGGACGGGTCACGCCTATGCCGAGATCTCGAGCATGTATGCCCATACTGAAAGCCCGCTCTGGCTGCAGGAGAGCCGCCGGAATTTTGTGCGCGGCATCGCCTGGTCGGCTGGCCCGGTCGTCTTCCTGATCGCCTCATTGGTTCTCCGTTCTCCGCTTCCGTTCCTTCTCTTTCTTGCCGTTGCGCTGCTCGTGATGGGAAGGACGGCCGTGAAGGCGCGGAGCAAGACTCCATCCATCAAGCGAGCCCTGGTGTACGGCGTTCACTCGCACCTGCAGCAGATTCCGGTGCTGCTCGGCCAGCTCCACTTTTTGAAGAACAAGCGGCTGCGCCAGAGGTCGACCCTGATCGAGTACAACACGTCGGCCTGAACCCGGCGGCCAAGGCCGAAAGCATCGGGCGCCGAGGACTCTGGACCGTCATGGACGCCCAGTCAGCACCCTTTCCGGTGGGCAGAGCTGTTGGAAGGGTACGGGATGGTTCCCGAGCGCTCGCATTGTTTGAAATATTGCTTGCCTTGGGGAGTGTTACCAGCTACGTTCGGAGGTCCCCCTATTACGACTTTAGAAAAGGTGCATGTGCGTCGCATCCTTGCTGTTTCACTTGTCCTGTCCTCTGCCTTCAGCGAATCCGCATTCGGTCAACAGGGAGCCTCGCCTGCTCCTGCTCCGACTCACCCGGCTGTCGTCGCTGCTGCCGCTCCTGCCGAAGCCACGCCCCCCGCGCCCCCGCCTCCCAACACCCTGCTCGATGGAACGGCCATTCAGCTTCGGCTTGCGGAGAACCTGACCTCGGCCACCGCGAAGACCGGGCAGAGTGTGTCGTTCGAGGTGATTGAGGATGTGATGGTGCAGGGCATCGTGATCCTGCCGAAGGGTGCGCAGGCGCTCGCTACCGTGACCGATGCGGCGACGAAGAAGAGCATGGGCCGCGGCGGAAAGCTGGATGTAAACGTCGATTCGGCACGCCTGCTCGACGGCGAAAAGGTGCAGCTCCGCGCCGTTCGGGATACGAAGGGCGGCGGCTACGTGGCGGTCATGACGGGGGCCATGGTCGCGACCGCGATCGTGTTTTTTCCGGCGGCCCCGCTGTTTCTCTTCATCCACGGCAAGGACATCACGATCCCTAGGGGCACCGAGATCACGGCCTTCGTCGAAGGCGACACCAGGCTCGACCTGGCAAAGTTCGCGCCCGCCGCCGGGACTACCGTCACGAGCTCCCTCTCCGCCACCTCCGGCCTGACCATTGAGGCGAATATTCCCAACTGCGATATCGAGGTCGACGGAAGCTTCATGGGCAGCACACCCTCCACGCTCCAGCTCGCGCCGGGGAAGCATGAGGTTGTAGTAAAAAAGGCTATAAGGACTGGTCGCGCAGCATGATGGTGGGGAGTGGAGCGGTTAGGTTGAGTGCGGAGATTGTGGCGAAGTAGATCTTGCTTTATATCACTCTTCCCGAGCGATAGAGTAAGAACGACCTTTGTTGAGCTTTCGCATTATGAATTATGGAAATGCAGGAGGAAACGCGTAATGAAAACTTACCGCACAATCGATGTATTCACCCCTTCTAAACCAGCAAGCCTCTCCTTTGTCGAGAGGGGACAGCTCGAGAGACAACTCAGCAACGCCCTAGTAACGCCTGGAAAGCAAGTTGTAATCTTCGGTCATAGCGGCCCCGGGAAGACCACGTTGAACACAAACGCCTTGGCTAAAGAGAAGATTTTATCCGTCACATGCCGATGTACCCAAGACAGTACTTTTGAAAGTGTGGTTCTTTCAGCTTTCGACAAGCTGAACATGTTCTACACGTCAGAACACATTGCTACTCACGAAACGAAAATCACTTCACAATTGGAATCTGATTACAAAGTGGTTAAGGCCTCGGTAGAGGGGTCGTTATCCGCAGGGCGTTCGGATACCACTATTCGCGCTCTTCCCCCGCAGCTCACGGCAGAACGCTTAGCCGAATTTTGCGGCGCGGCAGGGTGTTGTTGGGTCCTTGAAGATTTTCATAAGGTGCCTCAGATCGAAAAAATCAAGCTAGCACAATCCATGAAAGTCTTTATGGATACGGCCGCTGAATACGAAACAGTGCGGGTTATAGCGATTGGCGCTGTAGACACAGCGAGGGAAGTAGTAGAGTGTGACCCGGAAATGCGCAATAGGGTTGCCGAGATTGCGGTGCCTTTGCTTTCTGTCGAAGAGCTTAAGGAAATATTAGCGAAAGGCGAAAAGCTCTTAAATGTGAAATTTGGTGCGCTGAAGAATGAGATTGCGAATTATTCCTCAGGGCTCGGCGCGGTCTGTCATCAATTGGCCTTAAACATCTGTCTCGCTGCAGGCATTCGTGAAACTGTACAGCAGGAGTTCTGGATAAACACAGATCAGCTTCAAGAGGCACTTCAGCAGTATGTTAGAGACACATCAGACACCTTGAAATCAGCCTTTGACAAGGCTATCAAACGTAAGCGAGAACGAAAATTCGACAACACGAATCTCATTCTTGAAGCCCTCACACTTGCGGGAGCCAAAGGAGCGACCCACGCTGAGCTCCTCAGCACAATTCAGAAGAAGCTAGATAGCTATCCGGCAGGAAATCTTACAACCTACTTAAGGGAGTTAGAAGATGCCGATCGAGGGGAGATACTCCGGCACGATTCAACATCGGGTAAATACTATTTCAAGGATCCTGTTTTTCTAGTGTATGCGCAATGTCTATACGTTCCAGCTCGCGGCTCCAAAGTCGTAACGATGCATCTGTTAGGTGTTGACTTCAAAATAGATTTAAATGAATTTCAAGATCTTAGACAGGCAATTGAAGCTAATGAGATAGTCGGCTAGGCGTTTTCCTTCGCAGGTTTGCAGATGCCTTCCATTGCTCTTCTACAAAATTATGTTCGCAGCACACGAGAAACTAGAATCTATTCAGGTTAAAGCAAACGTCATTCCATATTGTTGGGCAATATCGAGAATGTCCCTAAGTCGTACCATGCCAACAGCTCTCTGGTAAGGAATTCATGCAGCACAACGTATAACCCCATCCAAGACGGATGGGGTTACACGTTGACCAGTGATCTATATGCTCTACGCTACTGCAGCAGCGTACCTTCTTCTGGCTGGGTCTTGGCTTCTTCCGGCGGGATGACTACGGCGGCGGCTACCTTGTCTTGGTCCTCGAGGTCGAGGAGCTTTACGCCCATGGTGGCACGGCCTGCGGCGCGGATGGTTTTGGTGTCGATGCGGATGATTTTTCCGAACTGGGAGATGACCATGAGTTCGGT
>CAZZZQ010000470.1:0-3533 GCA_964658405.1 uncultured Sphingomonas sp. | reverse complement strand
GAGTTCAGCGACGATGGCGGCGCAGAGGGTGATCATCCAGAGCTTGCCAAAGAAGATGAGGGCGAAGACGGCAAGGATCAGGACGATGGCAGTGAGGATGCGTTTCATAAGGACTAAGACAGGATATACGTCCTGGAGCGCAGAGCGGTCTCGATATATCTTTGCGTAAAAAGATATATCTTGATATGGTTTGGTCATGAAAGCTTTTCACAACCATTTCAGAGGGTCTCGGGATCAGGACGATCATCGCGAGACCAGACACAGGGACGGCCGCCATGGCGGCTTTAAAGAGTTTGAAGGGGAGCGGCAGTCGCTTCGCGGAGGCAGGGGCGGGCCGGGTCGACTGTTCGGCGCGGGCGATCTGCGCTTCGTCATTCTTCAACTGATTGCGGAGAAGCCGAGCTATGGCTACGAGATCATCAAGTCGATCCAGGAGCGGATCGGTGGCGGCTATGCTCCGAGCCCGGGCGTGGTCTACCCGATGCTGACGATGCTGGAGGAGATGGGCCACGCGACGGTCGTGCCAGAGGGCGCGCGCCGGCTTTATACGATCAGCGAAGAGGGAACCGCGGCGCTGCTTGAGAATAAGGCGACGGTGGATGCGATCTTCGCGCGCATTGAGCGGGTTCGCGGCGAGCAGACGAGCGAAGAGACCCAGCAGATCGAGCGCGCCATCGCCAACTTCAGGATGGTGCTGCGTGGCAGGATGGCATCCCGGGCAGGGAAGCTGACGACGGAGCAGATCCATGCGATCACGGACATTATCGACGCGGCGGCGAAGCAGATTGAGAGGCTCGGATGAACTCCTACCGCTATCGTGTAACGGTTGAGATGGTGGCCGGGGCGAAGGGTGAGCCGGTCGAGGGGCGGGCGCTCAGCTTTGAGGCTGCGAACCATGACGATCTGCTTGCGATCGTGGAGCGGATGCGGGGGAGACTGCCGTTCGACGGAGAAACGGCGGCTGCTCTGGGGATTGGCTTCAAGCTGTTTTCGGAGGTCGCGCTGGTCCATCGTAAGGATCCATTGTTTGCGACGATCCGGCCGGCCCTGGGGGAGTTCATAGGCGCGGTCAAGCGATTGCCTGAGGGTCAGCCACCGGTTCCCGAGATTCCCATCGAGGAATAGAGTTGCAGCCGTGGAGGAGTGGGTCGCTGAGTCTCACCGTGTCCACAGTTCCGTGGTCCTCGCCGAGGCGCTAAAACCACGGACTCTATCTAGACCTGAGGTCGCCTGCGTCAGGGGCGGGCGAGTTCGGAGGCGATCTCGCGGGCTACTTCGTCGGCGGACTCAAGGTTGTCAAGGTCTTCGTCGGTGAAGGATTCGCCCAGGCCCCCGAAGCGTCGCTCGCGATGCTGGTAGTTGGCGATCGCTTCGAGCAGGTGGAGACCTCGAAAGTCGGGCCAGAGCCGCTCGGTGATGAAGATCTCGGAGTAGGCGATCTGCCAGAGCAGGAAGTTCGAGATGCGCTGCTCGCCGGAGGTGCGGATGACGAGGTCAGGGTCGGGCATGTGCGCGGTGTAGAGGCCGGCGGTGAGGTGGTGCTCGTCGACGCGGGACTCGATGCCATCGACCTGGAGCAGGTCTTCGAGCGAACAGCCGCGCTGGTGTGCCTCGTCGATGAGCGAGGTCAGCAGGGCGCGGGTGGAGTCGACGATCTCAGACCGGGAGCCGTAGTTCAGGGCCAGGGTGAGGGTCGTGCCGGTGTTCTTTGCGGTGGCCTCGGAGGCCCACTGCATGGTGTCCTGCACCTCGGTCGGAAGCTCGTGGATGCGGCCGATGTAGGCCATGCGCACGTTGTTGTCGTTCATCCGCTGGACGTTTCCGGTGAGGTAGTTGCGGAGCAGCTTCATAAGGAAGCTGACCTCGGACTTTGGCCGGCGCAGGTTGTTTTCGAGCGAGAAGGCGTAGAGGGTCAGCCAGGGCAGGTCGATGCGCGAGGCTGCTTCGACGACAAACTGGACCGACTCCGCACCCTGCTGGTGACCGAGGAAGCGCTTGAGCATGCGCTTTCCGGCCCAGCGGCCGTTGCCGTCCATGATGATGGCGACGTGCTGCGGCATGCGTGCCGGGTTGAGCTGTCGGAAGACGTCCTGCTCTTCGGGAGAGAGCTCATGGACGCGGCTGGGGGAGTTTGCGCGCAATGCGACCTCGAGGACTGAAGACTGACGCTAGCACACCAGTGTGGACTTCACAAGATAAGCCGCAGAGCACACGACGCGAACAGCTAGACGCGTGTATCAGTCTATCGCGTGAAGCGAGAGGATGGCGCCAGGCCGGTGAAAAGTCCGGAGGAGGAGCGACCAGCCAGGCCGGGCTGGTCGCACGAAAGGGTGGGGTCTCCCACGAGACATATGGCAGAGGGGAACAGGTCAGGCAGTGCGGCGGTGTCCGGCGGCGAGCTCGCGGACGTGATTCAGGAAGATGGACTTCTGCAGATCGTCGAGCTGAGCGGTGTACATGGCGATCTCTGCGAGGAACGGATCGGCCATCAGGACCGCTGTTTCGTCGTGGTGACGGGTGTTGGCGTCGCGCAGGAGGGCGGAGATATCCACCTGCAGGGCGCGTGCAAGCCGATCGAGGGAGGAGAGGGTCGGCATAGCCTTGCCATTCTCAATCTTCGAGATGTAGGTGCGGGGAACTCCCATGCGGGCTGCGAGCTGACGCTGAGAGAGATTGCGAACCCGGCGAAGATCGCGGACTGCGGTCGAAACCTGGAGGCCGCCTTCGGCGACTGGCTGCTGGGGAACGAGTGTGAGCGGCGACGGAGCTGGCTCTGGTTCCTCAACCTCGAGGGATTTGTGGCAGCGACGGCAGAGTGCGTTTGCCGTGCGAAACTGCACCAGGTTGCACTTGTCACAACGCAGCACTTCACGCTGTTCGACGGACGCCATCATGGTTGCCATAAGTTGTATGTAGCGGGGGGACCCAGAGCAAGGACCCCATCACACGTCCGATAACAGACTTATGTGACGTGCCTAGAGTGACACTGGGGTATCGATCGAGTCAAGTGAAAAGCCGTCGATACTGATTCAATTGCCTGAAAAACCCAAAGTGGAACCAAAGTAGTAACTTGGCTGAGAGGGATCAATATGAGCGTGATGCGCACGAGAGAGCAAGCGATGGAGCTGCTTGAGGAGTGGACGAAAGGGGAGAGCCTGCGAAAGCACGGTCTCGCCGTGTCGGTTTGCACGGAGGCCTACGGGGTGATGGAGGCCGTGCATCGGGGACTCGAGGGCACGGCGGCGGCGGAGTTTGTCGATCTGTATGCGAGTGCCGGGCTGCTGCATGACATGGACTACGAGCGGCATCCGTCGCTTGAGGAGCACCCGTTTGTCGGGGTCGCGTACCTCCGGGAGCAGGGTTGGCCTGAGGTCATGCTGCATGCCATTCTCGCGCATGCGGACTACTCCGGGACGCCGCGGGAGACGCACCTCGATAAGGCGCTGTTTGCATGCGATGAGCTGGCGGGGTTTCTGACGGCGTGTGCCCTGGTGAAACCTACGAAGTCGATCCACGATGTCGAGGTGAAGGGT
>CAZZZQ010000469.1:0-3534 GCA_964658405.1 uncultured Sphingomonas sp. | reverse complement strand
CCGAAGATCTTCAGCGCTACATCACCACGGGTCCCGGTGATCGTCTCGTCCATGCGCATCTGCATCGGCTGGGTGATCTCATAGGTCACGCCCGGGATCTTGTCGAGTGACTTCTGAAGGTCGTCCGTAAACTGTTGCTTATTCTTTGTACTGGCATCTTTGAGCTTGGGTGTGAAGCTGAGGTACGAGTCGGATTCATACTCGCCCATCGCCTCGGTCGCCAGGTCCGGTCGGCCTAACTTGGTGACGACGCTCGTGACCCCTTCTTTGGCCTTGATGGTCTTCTCGATCTGATCCCCGATAGAGGCGGATTCGGAGAGAGCAATCCCGGGGAGTCGCTTTGAAGTGACGACCATGGAGCCTTCGTCGAGAGTCGGCATGAACTCTGTCCCGATAAACTTCAGTGATCCAAGCGCGAGGACGATCAGAACAAGCGAGACGATAAAGATGAGCTTGCGGTGACGCTCACTCTTTCCAAGCGACCTGCCGTAGGCATCGCGTACACGATCGAACCAGTTCGGCTTTGCGTCTTCATCAGCATGGCTAGCGCCTGCGAGGCTCTTGGCCCGATGCCGCAAGGCCACTGTGCAAAGTGTTGGCACGACGAACAGAGCAAGCAGCAGCGACCCTGCCAATGCTGATACGACGGTAACAGCCATGGGCCTGAACATCCGGCCTTCGAGACTCTGCAGCGTGAGGACAGGCAGATAGACAGCGATGATGATCAAAACACCGAAGATGACCGGTCGGGAGACCTCGTGAGCGGCATCGCGTACCACGTCGAGCAGCGGTCTGTCGTATCCGCCATTCTCCAGACGATGCATGCAGTTCTCGGTCATGACAACCGAGCCGTCGACGATCGTGCCGAAGTCGATGGCGCCAAGGCTCATCAGGTTGACCGAGATTCCGAAGAGGTCCATCCCGATAAAGCCGAAGAGCAGCGATAGGGGGATAGTGACGGCTACGACGAGTGCGGCGCGCCAATCTCCCAGGAAGATCAGGAGGATGACGATGACAAGTACGGCGGCCTCGATGAGGTTTCGGCGTACGGTGTCTGTAGTCGCGTTGATGACGTCGGACTGGTCGTAGAAGGGGATGATCTCCGCACCGTCGGGCAGCTTCAGCGAGGCGATCTTCTGCTTGATGTCCTTGATGATTCTTTGACCGTTTTCGCCACGCAGAATGATCACCATTCCGGAGACGGTCTCACCCTGGCCGTTGCGCATGACAGCTCCATGGCGGGGCAGGGCAGCCGTCTTAATCGTGGCGACCTGCTTGAGCAAAACAGGAACACCATTCGTGGTGGAGACGACAATATTCCCTAGATCATCGATGCTCTCTGCGCGGCCCAACCCACGCACGGTGTATTGCTGCTCGGCATGTTCGATGTAACTTCCGCCGAAGTTCGCATTATTATTTGTGACCGCAGCGACGACTTCGTGCAGCGTCAGGTTGAAACGCCGCAGATTTTCTGGATCGACCTCGACCGTATATTGTTTGGTCTCTCCACCCCACGAGTTGATCTCGCTTACGCCGGGGACGGTGAGCAGCGCGTAGCGGATCACCCAGTCGTGCAGGGTCTTGATCTGCATTAGCGACATCTTCGGCGCGGAGACCGTGTATTGGTAGACCTCGCCAAAGGCGGTCGACATCGGATTCATCTGCGGTTGAAGGCCGGCGGGAATGCGACTCTGAACCTGGTTCAAACGCTCTGCGACGAGTTGCCGCACGAGATACTTATCCATCGAGTCATCGAAGATGATCGTGACCATCGAAAGATCAAGCTTGGAGGTGGATCGCACCATCTGCAGCTTTGGCATGCCCATCATTGAGGTCTCGATGGGATAGGTAACAAGCTGCTCTACCTCAACCGGCGACATGCCAGGACACTGCACCGTCACCACGACCTGATTATTCGTGAGGTCCGGGAAGGCTTCGAGGGGAAGATGCAGCATGACCGTGATGCCACCGATGACAAGCACGATCATCAGTGCTGCAACGAGCCATCGGTTCGAGAGGAAGAAGTCGACTAACCTGCGCATGTCTAGCCGTCTCCCATGGTGCCCTTGAGCATCTCGGACTTCACCATGAACGCACCGTTCACAACGATCCGGTCGCCGGGTCTAAGCCCGTCAACGATCTCCGCCTTGCCCATCGATCGCGTCCCGACGTTGACCGTGCGAGCCTGGAAGGTAGAGCCATCCGAGGTGACGAAGACGACCGGCATCCCGTTGATGTTCTGTAACGCGTCCTCCGGAACGAAGACGGCATCGCGGGTCTCTGGCTCTGCAATCTTCGCGGTCGCAAACATGCCCGGGCGGAGCTTTGTGCCGGGGTTAGGAACGACAACCCTTACGGGGACCGTCCTGGTCTGGGGGTCAAGCGTGTCACCGATCATAGCGACATGCCCGTGAAAGACCTGGTCGGGAAAGCCGGAAGAGGTGACCTCCGCTGCGGCGCCCATTCGTACCAGCGCCAGGTCCTGCTGGTTTACGGCCGCGGTCACCCAGATGGTTGATAGATTTGAGATGTCGAAGGCGACGAAACCGGTGTCAACGACCTGTCCCACGCTGATGTTACGCGCGATCACAACACCGTCAATAGGCGAGCGAATCGGGATCAGCTCGCGGTTGTACAGATTGCCAGGGTTGAGCGATTCAGGCGAGACCTGCAGGAGCTCAGAGAGATGCTCGCGTTCCATATGGACGTTGGCCTCCGCATCCACGAGCATCTTCTGCGCCTGCTGGACCTCCTGGTCGGAGCGCTGCGACTCTTCAAGCGAAGCAGCCTGGATCGAATAAAGATGATGGTATCGATCCTGCGCCTGCTTCGAAAAGACGACGGCTCCGCGCTGACGATCCACCGCGGCATACGCCTGGACCAGGGCGCCAACCGTCTCATGCACCATATGGCTGTGGAGATCGCCAAGGACCTGTCCCCGCTGCACGGCAGCTCCCGGAAGCACATGGACCGATGTGATTCGCCCATCAGCGATGGTGCCGAGATGCGAGGTGTGCTGTTCGTCAAGTACAACCTGGCCTGCCACCGAAAGCATGCGTGGCGTTCTCTGAACCAGCACGTAGGCGGTCTGGATGCCCGCCCGCTGCTGGTCCTCGGTGAGTATCTTGACGATGTCATTTGCCTGGGCACCGCCCTTCGCAGATTTGTCAGGCTGATCCTGCGTGCTCGCGGCGGAGCTGGTGGTCTTGTCTGTTGATGATCTGCTGCCGGAGCTCCCGTCATCCTTCTTTGAACATCCACCGCAGAGACACACCAGTAAAAGTACTGGGAGGCACACATTGACAATTTTCACGGCTGCACCCCATAAGCGAGCTGCAGGCGAAGAGCAGCCTGCTGAAGTTCTGCAAGTGTGCGCAATGCGCTCACCTCTACGTCGAAGGCGGTTCGTTCGGCATCGAGATAGCGCAGCAGGTCGACTCCTCCAGTTCGGTAGGCGTCGTCCATAATGACGAGATTCTGCTTTGCTCGCGCTCGCATATCGGGCAATACCTCCCGAACGATTGCCTGTTGGTG
>CAZZZQ010000468.1:0-3548 GCA_964658405.1 uncultured Sphingomonas sp. | reverse complement strand
GTAGACTTTGACCTCGCCCGAGGGGGAGCGGGCTACGAGGACGGAGATCTCTTTGTCGAGCGAGATGGCTTGTTCGACGACGCCGGCGGCCTGACCTAGAGCTTCCCATGCGCCTTGAACTTCTTCGTCGACGCTGGCGTCGGGGTTGAAGCCGACCTTGCCCTGGCCGCGGCCATCGTAGCCGCCGGTGGCGGACTTGCAGAAGCAGCGGCCGCCGAGAGCGAGGACGGCGTTGCGGACGTCATCGAGGGAGCGGACGGCGCGGTAGGAGCCGATGGGGAAACCATTGCGGCGGAGCCAGTCTTTCTGCTCGATGCGGTCTTGGATGACGGACAACATGCTGCGGCTGGGGCGGACCGGGGCAAGGGCGGCCGCGGCGTCCATGCTGCGGGGGGAGATCTGCTCGATCTCGAGCGTCACCACATCGCAGCCCCGCGCCAGGTTCGCCGCCTCCCGAGCATCGTCCCACCCGGCCTCGATGCAGCCATCCACCACGAACCGCGCCGGACACGCCGGATCCGGGTCCAGCACCTGGATCCGGTAGCCCATCCCGCGCGCCGCCATCGCCGTCATCCGGCCGAGCTGGCCGCCGCCAAAGATCCCAATCGTCGCTCCAGGAAGAATCGGTTTCGCTGTCTTTTGATTCACTGCCGCACCTCTTTCCCGCTCCCGAAGGTCTGGCCGCCGCCAAAGATACCGATCGTCGCTCCAGGAAGAATCGGTTTCGCCGTAGTCGTGTTACTCATTTTCCTGCCTCATCGCCCACAGTCTGGGCCAACACTTCATCCCGCCGAGCCGCACGCCAGTCCATCAATCTCTGCTGCAGTGCCGGATCCGTCGTAGCCAGGATCGCCACCGCCAGCAGCCCCGCATTCGCCGCTCCCGGCGCGCCAATCGCCAGCGTCCCCACGGGAATCCCCTTCGGCATCTGCACGATCGACAGCAGCGCATCCATCCCCTGCAGCGCCGTCACCGGAATCGGCACGCCGAGCACCGGCAGCACCGTCTTCGCCGCAATCATCCCCGGCAGATGCGCCGCGCCGCCCGCACCCGCGATGATCACCTTCAACCCGCGCTCGATCGCCGACCCGGCGTACTCAAACAGCAGCTCCGGCGTCCGATGCGCCGAGACCACACGCACCTCATGCGCCACGCCAAACTCACGCAGCATCGCAACCGCCGCCTCCATCACCGCAAAGTCGCTGCGGCTCCCCATCACGACTCCGACCGTCACGCCATTACCCATAGAGCCCGATTATAAAGCTGCAGGATTGCACTCACCGCCCGCGCTCCGGCACTCACCGCCGCCCAGCCACATAGCTGATCGCCAGGTGCGCCATCGTCAAAGCACTCCCAAACGCCGCCGCCAGCCCCTTCATCCGCTGCACGGTCTGCTCATGCCGCTGCACCCGCTCCTCCAAGAGATGAAGCCGCCCCGGCTGACCGATCCCGAGCAGTTGCTCCATCTGACTCTTCAACACACTCAAATCCCCCAAAGCCTGCACCTCAAACTCCGTCATCACACCCTCCAGAAAAATTCGGTTATCCCACGTGAAGATCCAGGGCAAAGCAGCTGTTAGCTCTTAGCTTTTAGCCGTTAGCTCCAGCCAGAACCCACAACAAAATTGTTCGCTCAAGCGAAGTCGCAAACCTGAAACATTGTCATCCTGAGCGAAGTCGAAGGACCTGCGGTTGCCCTCGCCAAACCCCACCCAAAGCCCCCGGGTGCCCCATCCTTGCAGCACGACCGCAAGGGTGAGATCCACACACACCCATCGCCAATCCTTCATCCCCAAAGCAGAGCCAGCCTTTAGCTAAAAGCTAAAAGCTAGAAGCTAATAGCTGCCCCTACCCCATCGGCACATTCACAAACACCGCTCCCGAAGTCCGCGAATAAGCCGGCACCGCGCCCCCGTCATACATCCGCACAAAATACTGCTCCACCTGCCCCTCCCGCGGAATCGAAAAGCTCCGCACCGGGCTCCGCAGGACCAGGTCCTGATCCACCCCGACCCCGAAATCAAAGTCCCGCCGCCGCACCTCAAACCCGCCCCCAACCGGCGGCACCATCCCCGCATCGATCTGCAGAGAGGTCCCTGCGACACTCACCGTCATCTGCTGCGGATTCGCCAGCACCAGCGCAGGCCCCGGCAGCGCGGTCTGTGGCAGCAGCGCGTCACTCGCCACCGCCTCCGAGACCCGCACGCCTAGCGACTCCGCCCAGTCATTCGCAAATGTGATCCGGTACGCCAGCTGCTCCGGCACCGCAGCCCGATCGGTGATGGTCACGCCGCGCACCACGACACTCGTCGTCACGCCATCAGCCGTCAGCGCAAGCACATCCCCCGGCCAGATATCGGCAACAGGATTGACCACGCCATACGTCCCGGCAATGGCCGCCGACCGGCTCGACGCCACACTCAGAATCGCCAGCGCCGCACTCTCACAGTCCGCCGTACTCCGCGCCACCGGCCTGGTCACTGCGCCGATCCACGCCGCGGTTCCCGGCGCGTTCCCCTCGGCCTCGAGCGCTACACTCGCCACATCCATCAGCCGGGCCACCGCCCGCTGCCGCATCCGGTACGTCACGGTTACAATCTCACCCGCAACCGGGATCCGGCCCAGGTAGAACGTAACCCGTCCAGTCCCGGCGACGCTGCAATCGACGCGCTCGCCCGCCGCGCCGATCAGCCGCGTCACCACGACGCCGCCCGGCAGCGTGCTCGTCACCCACGCCGACCCGGTCTGCCGCACCCTGCAGTAGCCCATCGTACCGTTCAGCTGCACGCTATCGACCGCCGCAAAGACGCAGCTCGCCGGCGTACTCGCAATCGGCCCGGCAACCGCAGAGTCGTACAGAACCGTCGCAGGCGTATTCGACGAGACGCCCAGGTCGATCACCTCAAAAACCACCTGCATCGCCGCCGCGACCAGGCCGCCGCCAAACGCCTCAACTACGCCGTCGGCCATGGCATAGTACGTCTGCAAGGCCCGCTCCGTCTCCGCACAGTGCAGTCGCATCCGCAATGTGTAACGATGACCGGTAATCATTGCATAACTCGTTCCAACTTCAACTCCATTCACGAACGGCGTCACCACCGTCCCGCCTTCACCCGGCCGCACGTTGTACCCGGCAAAGCAGTTCGCCCGCAGCACCGCCCCCTGGTACAGCCCGCAGAGCACGCCGTCGCTCGCGGCGTTCAGCACGACGCTCCCCGCCTCGATCACCAGCGTCCCGCCCAGCTCGACCGCATCCAGCAGCGTCAGCGTCGTCTGTCCGTCGAGCCCGCTTCCACCCGCCATCGACATCCCCGCGCCGCTGAGGCCAAGGTGCCCGCCCGCGTCATCGATCCTCCAGACTGCAGGGTTGAAGCTCCCCGCGTTGAAGCTGTCATTCACGAGATACGGCGCATTCCCCACGCGTCGCGGCACAAACGGCGGCTCGGTGAGCAGAAAGATCGCCGTCGTTCCATCGCCCTCGAAAATCTCTGTCACATACGCCGCCGGCTCGATCGCCCCGCTCACCGTTACATCATTCGCCAGCTCCT
>CAZZZQ010000467.1:0-3554 GCA_964658405.1 uncultured Sphingomonas sp. | reverse complement strand
AAGGTCGCCATCACTCTGCGCCGGAAACTAGGCGAATCGCGGCGCAGTATCTCCCGCTTTGGCATGCCGCTCTCTCACGACAACACCGCATCGTTGGAGGCGCTGAAGGCTTTTACGCTGGGCACCCAGCTCATCCGCGAAGGGAAGATTCCTGAGTCCATCGCGCTTCTTAAGGAGGCTGTAGCAGCCGATCCGCACTTCGCCTCCGCCTACTACAATCTGGCCGCGGCCTATGGGTCGGCTGGAGATGACCTGCATTTAAGGGAGTCAATCGCAAAGGCCTACAGCTTGAAGGACACAGCGATGAAACCGGCGCAGTTCGCCATCGCAACCATGTACGCCTCCGAATATACGGGCGACATGTATGAGCTGCTTCGCAGCTTTCAGAGCTGGGTCGCCCTCTATCCCAATTCCTCGCAGGCCTGGAGCGGGCTAGCCACCGCTCAACGCGATCTTGGCATGAACTCGGAGGCACTGGCCAGCAGCCTTCGGACCGTCGAACTTTTACCACATAGCCAGGGCATGCTTGCCAACCTGTCTTTGGATCAATTGCGAAATGGGGATAGCAAAGGAGCCCTCGCCACTTGCGAGCGCGCCATCCATGACAATCTGGACGGAGATGGAATCCGAGTGCGCTGCCTTTATGTGGCCTATCTCCTCCAGGACGCAGCGTTTCTGCGCGCGCAAAGGGCCTGGTTTGCGGAGCATCCCCAGGCCATGCAGGTGCTGAGTGTCGAGACAGAAATTGCCATGGCGGAAGGGCGCTTCCAGGATGCGCATCGGCTTATCGCCAGAATGCACGATCTCTATCGACAGCTTGGTCTCTCCGGTCCGGACGACGAGAGAGTCAAATTCGCGGCCGTCAATCTCATGCAAATCGGGGATGTCGAGGAAGGCAAAAAGCTATTTCAACAAGGCCCCGTCGATATCGAAGATGGACAAGAGGTGTTAGGACTGGCTTACACCGGCGACATAGCCGTCGCCGAATCGGACCTCCATGCCATGGAGGTGAAGTACCCTCGGGCGACCATGATCAGGTTCTTCTGGGTACCCAGGACGAAGGCCGCGATCGCCATGGCAGAGCATAAGCCTGCCGAGGCCGCTGCTCTGCTTGAGACCGCCCGGCTTTTCGACAAAACCAACGCTGTCATCCCCTGGCAAAGAGGCAACGCTTACCTGGCCGCCGGCCAACCTGCAGCTGCCGAACAGGATTTCCGCAACGTCTTGCGTCATCCTGAGTACGAATCCACGTCACCCTACCTCTCGTTATCGTGGCTCGGACTCGGTCAATCTCTCGCCGCAGAAGGAAATCGTCCCGCTGCGATGGATGCTTATCGACACTTCCTTACTCTCTGGGCCCACGCTGATCCGAACGCCAAATTCCTGCAGCAAGCAAAGCAGGAATTTGCCGCTCTGCAAAATTCCGCTGAGGAGAAATAGATGCCACAAAGGCATAGAATCGTATCCATAAGTGCGTTTCTCAGGAGTTCCTAAAGCGCAGGCTCCCGCTGCCCTTTGGTCGAAGTAAGCGTCCCGGCCCCAGAGCCGGAGGGTCACGGCGATCGCCATTGGCTCATGCAAGTGATGCTGGCGGCATAGTGCCCTCGACCGGCACACGTTCCGCCAACTTACCTCGCGCAACTAGACGAGACCGGAACCCCAGTCAAGATCCATCTATGATGTGGATGAGGAGCATGGCTTAGCCATTATGTTCGTGGATAACGTCTTCTACCGCGTCGACGGTATGTCTTACGTCCCGCCACCCAGATAGAAAGCTTCTCGCCAGGCAAAAGGGCAGTACCACCACAAATCATCGCTGTCAGGGGCAGCGAAGGCAATGGAAGAGGCGAGCCCAAGTATCCGTCTCTTTTTTGCTTGCTAGGGGCCGTGAAAGACGAGAACTCATTCCTCAAAGTGTGAAGCTCCATTTTCACGGAAGATCATGCTTCTATCGATGCTTAGCAGACGAACAATCCTAGTTATTTTTAAAGTCACCGACGCGATTGTTGTAATTGGGCTTCGGGCGCCTGGCGTATCTATAGCATTAACTGGTATATGCTCAGTTCTTCACCGCTAATGGGGTTTGCTCACTTGTGGCGAACAGCTGAGACGGATGTAGCAGAAGTTGAACTAATTTGCATCTTCCCCGAACGGCTACTGGAGTGTGCCTTAGGAGCTGACCGTGTTGCAGCGGAGCCAAGTCGGGCGATGTACCAATCAGGCCCTCACTTGCAGGAGAGCAGGGGTAGGAGGTGTGGTATGGCGAAAGAGGGCAGGCTTTCGGTACCGGTCACAATAATTTGCATGGTTGCGGGAACAATGTTGCTTCCGGTCTTGCTGCCGATAGCCTGGATGGAGCAAGCATTGGAAAAGCGTCGGATGCAAGTGGCCGCGCGTAAGACGATCTGCGTAAAGTGCGGATGTCTGTTGACGGATGAGTCCTTGACGCGCGCTGTTGCCTTGTGGAGTGCATACATGGAGAAGTTGCAGCGAGATCACCCCGCTGTGATGTTCAGGGTTGTCCGACCGTCTGACGCCGTCTGTACCGCCTGCGAGCAAGAGTACAAGTGGACGAGCGAGATGAGGGTCTTTCAGCCTCTACAGGCTACGAGACTCGACAATTAGATACCCGGTCACCACTAGCATTCCTATTCCTTGCCAAGGATTGTCCTTGTGCCCCTAAAGACCAATGCGACGAAGCACACAGACCAGTCTTGCCAACTCGCGTTGTCAACAGCGATTCGTCTCGGCTGTCCAAAGGTATCCCAAATGCCCAGAGATCCTTTTCAGTAGTAATCCGGCCTAGTGCACAAGACGCCAATTCTGCTGGACAATCTTATCCAGAGCATTCGGATCGAGCCTTGCAATAGAAAGATCAGCAAGTGACACCGTAGAGGACTGTATGAGTGTCCGACTACAGGTGCCTTCATCCGGTGGCGACACCCATCACGGTAGAACCGTAATCGGAATTGTATTCGACAGGACAGCGTTATATTGCCTGCGAGTAAAAATACTGTAGTTACCGGCTTCATAGCTCGACCAGCCGACTGAAATAAGATATCGTCCAGGCTTGACCGTGAAATCGAAGGCGTCGGAACTGAGCACGTCAAAGCGTTTGAGCTCACCGCGCTTCAGAATAGCTGTATACACCTCATTGTCGGCCGTCGATAGACACCGAGGAAGTTTCAACGTAGAGGCGGTGACGACACCCGTCGCCTGATCCTGCATGTTCAAGGTTAGCTTGAGACAAGGGCTGTCGGCGATTCGTACATTTGCTGCAATATCCTCTAAAGTGATGTGGAGAGGGATTGGCGCACCGGCGTGATAAACAAGTGTCCCAGGAACCCTGAGGGCGATACCGATTCCGTCTCTCTGATAAAGGCGAACTAAAGCCTCGTCAGAGTTTGGTAGAGTGCCGTTCGGCGTAGATGCTTCTTTTTGTGCATGATCCTGGCAACCCATTAACGCGATAATCCCTAGTGCCAGAACACACTTTCGCAAGTTGAGCTGCATGGGTTCTCTGTCAAAAACATCCATTAGGGCTCAAGTACCTT
>CAZZZQ010000466.1:0-3584 GCA_964658405.1 uncultured Sphingomonas sp. | reverse complement strand
GTGTGGTGCTCAGGGCTGGTTAATAAGCGCTGGCTTCGGTGAGGCTTTGGAGGGTGGCGGCGTCGAGCTTCAGTTCGGCGGCGGCGGTCAGGGCCTCGAGCTGATCGAGCGAGGTGGCGCTGGCGATCGGGGCCAGGATCGTTGGCTGGGCGAGGAGCCAGGCCAGGGCGATCGAGGCCTGCTTTGCGCCGGTCTTCTGAGCTGCTTCGTCCAGGGCCTTCAGGATCTTCTCGCCGCGGGCGTCGAAGTACTTGCCGACCTGCGACTCGCGCTTTGCCCCCTTCGCATCGTCCTTCGTCTTGTACTTGCCGGTCAGGAAGCCGCTGGCGAGGGAGAAGTAAGGGATGACGCCGAGGTTGTACTTTTCGGCGACCGGGGCGAGATTCGTCTCGAAGTCCTCGCGGTGGTGCAGGTTGTACTCCGGCTGCAGGGTCTGGTAGCTCGGGAGACAGTCGCTCTTCGCCGCTTCGAGTGCTTCAGTCAGTCGCGGTGCGGTGTAGTTTGAGGCGCCGATCAGCCGGACCTTGCCGTGCTGGACGAGCTGGTCGTAGGCGGCGAGGGTCTCGTCGATCGGGGTGGATTCGTCGTCTTTATGGGACTGGTAGAGGTCGATGTGGTCGGTCTGGAGCCGGGTGAGCGATGCCTCGACCTCTCTGAGGATGTAGTCCTTCGCGAGGCCCTGCTTGCCGTCGCCCATGTCCATGCCGACCTTGGTGGCGAGGACGATCTGGTCGCGCTTGCCGGTCCTTTTGAACCACTGGCCGAGGATGGTCTCGGATTCGCCACCGTGGTGGCCCGGGACCCAGCGGGAGTAGACGTCGGCGGTATCGATGAAGTTGAAGCCGCGGTCGACGAAGGCGTCGAGGATGGTGAAGGAGGTAGGGGCGTCGATGGTCCAGCCGAAGACGTTTCCGCCGAGCATGAGGGGCGCGACTTCGAGGCTGGAGGTGCCGAGCGTTCTGGTCTGCATAGTTTCTCCTGCGCGTTGGATGCGGGAGAGCGCCCTCATGCGGGGCGGCACTACTTCGCAGGGTTTTGCGACGCTTCGCGTGAAGACGAAGCCGTTAGTTCATCCAGCTTTTGTCGTTTGGGTTCTTCTTGAGCTGGTCCGGGTCGATGTAGCGGCCCTCCTGGTCGAAGTGGACCTCGCGGCCCTGCTTGCCCATGTAGACCTCAAACTTCCGGGCAGCGCGGCGGCGCTTCCAGCGGAAGTAGTTGTTCCGCAGGCCGAAGTACTGCTCCGTGAACCCGAAGGCCATGCCGCGCCGGGGAGCGAAGCGGACGTAGAGAAAGCCGCAGAGTGCGCCCGAGAGCTGCAGGAGCGCACCGAAGGCGTTGCCGCCCTTCAGCAGGATGGCGATTGCGATCAGGATGTAGATCGCGACCATGTACTTCGCCTTGATGCGGAGGAGGAACCAGAGCAGGAACTCCTGGTCGCCGAAGCGCATGGCGATAGCGATCAGCAGGCCGAAGATGCCGGACCAGGCTCCCAGGCCGGGGACGTCCGGGCGCAGGCCAAAGACGTGCGTAAAGGAGACCGCCGAGGCGATGATGGCTCCGCCGATGACGGAGGAGAGGTAGAGCTCGAGCAGCCACTGGGCTCCGAAGACGCCTTCGAGGAGCGACCCGGTAAACCAGAGGGTCAGCATGCCGAAGAGCATGTCGAGGATGCCGGCGTTGAGAAAGGAGTAGGTAAGGAGCTGCCAGACCTCGCCGCGGACGACCTCGAGCGGCTCAAGGAAGAGATGCGTGAGCAGGAAGGTGGACAGCACCGGCGACACCCAGCCAAGGATCAGCAGGCCGAAGAAGACGGCGACGTTGATGAGAATAAGTTTGCGCACCATCCCGGCAAAGGGTGGGAAGGTCATCGTAAGTGGGCTGGAACGGGCCATGCTGCTTCTATTTCACCACAGCGGCGGTGGGTATGACGGGTGGGAGGGTGGCTGCGAGGGGTGCGCAGCGGCAGGAGGTTGATGGGAGCAACATTGGATGGTTGGGCTGGGGAAGTACGAAGTGCAGCGGCGGGTCCTTCGACTTCGCCCAGGATGACGGGTTTCAGGCGATATGGCCCTCTAGATCCCACCCCTGGCGGTGAGGCTGCCAAGGATGGGGGCCCGGGGGTCCTGGGTCGTGCAGGACGTTCGAGCTGCCTGCTGATTACGGACAGTGGGTGACGGTTTAGGACTTCGGTGCGGCGACGCCTGGGACGGGACGGGGGGTGCGGATCGGCATGGGGTAGACGGCGATGCTGCGGTGGCCGGCGGCGTCGACTGACCGGACGCCGAAGATGGTGTTGTCCTTCGAGATGTGGAGGGTGATGGTAGTGGCGGCTCCGGCGGGGATGACGTTGGTCCAGTTCGGGGCGGCCGTGTCGCGGTAGACGATCTCATAGGTTGCACCGGCGGGCATGCCGATCGGCGGCTCCCAGCGGAGGGTGGTGTCGTTATCGAGGTTGGTGGTGACGACCCCGACCTTCTGCGGAATGCCGGGGGCGGCGGCCAGCGTGGCCAGCGTGGCGGAGTTCATCCGGGCGACGTTGGCGATGTAGTTGAAGTCGTCGTACTGGATGAGGTCGCCGTACTGGACGCCGTTTTCGGTGCGGAGGTTCTGGTGCTGGTGGTCGAAGTTCTCCTGCCACTCGGTGATGCGGACGGCGGTAAAGCCCTCAAGGTTGAAGCTGGTGTGGTCGCCGCCGCGGAGGAAGCGGTCGCGGCGGAAGATCAGCACCGGATGAAAGGCCGGGACATGCTGGATGGCCATGCTGTGCGGCCGGCCGGGGGTTGCGGGGGCGCTGTGGTTCGTTGGCTTCAGGTAGGTATCGCTGATCTCGGCGATGGCGCGGGCGAGCTCGCGCGAGGAGGAGTCGCTCTCAGCGCCGACGGTCTGGAGGGCGTGGAGCTGGTCGAGCGTGGCGGGGCCGGGGACGCCCTCCGAAAAGACACGGACGGCGGTCTTGTCCTGGCCGGTCGCGCCGGGCGTGGTGTCGCCGCCGACGATGTCGTTGTTCAGGACGGCCTCGAGCTGCCAGTCCTCCGCCTTCGCGAGCCTGGCGAGATGGCGGCTGCCGTTCAGGCCCTGCTCCTCGCCGGCGACGGCGACGAAGACGATGGTGCTGGGCAGCTTCAGCTTCGAGAGGACACGGGCGCACTCGAGCGAGACGGCGGTTCCGCTGGCGTCGTCGTTGGCCCCGGGGGCGGCGTCGTGGTCGTTGAAGTTGTCGGAGTTGCGCGAGTCGTAGTGGCCGGTGACGAGGACGCGGCGTGCGGCCTGGGCGGGATCGGTGCCTTTGAGGACGGCGTAGATGTTCTGGATGCGGGTGTCGCGGGTGATGCGGGAGCCGGCGACGGCGGGCTCTACGAAGTCGTCACGCTTGACCTCGAGGCAGCCTCCGCAGGCCTCAGAGTAGCGCTTGAACTCGGAGAAGATCCAGTCGGCGGCAGCGGTGACGCCGGTTCCGAGAGGGAGATCGGTCGCCATGCTGGAGAGCGTGCTGCGGTTCTTGAAGGTGACGAGCTTGGCGATGGTGGCCTGGATATGATCGGGCGAGACCTGCTGGAGGGCGGCGGCGATGGCCGGATCGGCGG
>CAZZZQ010000465.1:3194-3586 GCA_964658405.1 uncultured Sphingomonas sp. | reverse complement strand
ATCCTCGGCATCGTGATCGGCGTCATGACCGTCATCTCGATCTCCTCCGTCATCAACGGCCTCAACAGCAGCGTCGAAAACCTCGTCCAGTCGCTCGGGTCGAACGTCCTCTTCGTCTTCCGCTTTCCCGTCTTCGGCCAGCGGCCCACCACCGAGATGCTGACCCGCAAGCAGCTGACCTACGACGACGCCGTCGCCATGCAGGAGCTGCCCCACGTCGTCGCCGTCTCGCCCGTACTCCAGTACGTCGATAACTCCGCGCCCGGCCGCGTCGGAACGACCGCCGTCAAGGCCAACGGCCGCTCCATGCAGAGCACCAAGCTCGAAGGCGACACGCCCTCCGTCAAGGATGTGAACGAGCTCAACCTGGCCGGCGGCCGCTTCTTCACCGA
>CAZZZQ010000465.1:0-3184 GCA_964658405.1 uncultured Sphingomonas sp. | reverse complement strand
CATGACCCGCGCCGCCAACGTCACCGTGCTCGGCAGCGACACCGCGCAGGAGCTCTTCCCCGGCGTCGAGCCGCTCGGCCAGGAGATCGAGGCCGGCGGCATGCTCTTTACCGTCATCGGCGTGCTCGAGAAGCAGAAGCAGGCCTTCGGGGGCGGCAAGAACCCCGAGGACAACAAGGCCATCTTCCCAATCACGACCTACCACAAGCTCCACCCCGAGAGCCTCGACTACTGGATCACGCTGAAGTACGACGACCCCAAGAATCGCCCGATGGTCGAGGACGAGCTGACCGAGCTGCTCCGGCGCCGGCGCAAGGTCCTGAACGAGGCCCCGGACAACTTTGCCATCTTCGGGACCGACTCCCTGACGCGCCTCTGGACCCAGGTGACCGGCGGCCTCTTCCTCCTCCTCTTCGCGCTCTCGAGCGTGGCGCTGCTGGTCGGCGGGGTCGGCGTCATGAACATCATGCTGGTCAGCGTGACCGAGCGGACCCGCGAGATCGGCATCCGCAAGGCGATCGGCGCGACCAAAAAGACCATCCTCACGCAATTCACCCTGGAGGCCATGACGCTCTGCGCGGTCGGCGGAATCGCCGGGGTCATCGTGGGCAGCGCCATCTCCATGGCGCTCAAACTGCTCCTCCCCACCATCCTCTCGTCCCTCTGGATTGGGACCGCGTTTGCCTGCTCCTGCGCCATCGGTCTGCTTTTTGGCATCTATCCAGCTTGGAAGGCTGCCAATCTGAACCCGATCGAAGCACTTCGTTATGAGTAACATGCTCGATCAGGTGAGTACCTTAGCTGACGCGTACCGCACCTTCGTTGGATAGACTAGAGAGATGGCGACTGCAATCGAGGCGATCACGACGCTGGTTACCCTGTGCGGGCTGGCGTACCTGCTGCTCGCACTCTGGTCGGCGCGGGACTTCGGACGGCGATGGAGCCGGAGCGCGGCGGCAGCCCCCAAGGGAGTCGCGACCTTCGCCCCCGAGGTAAGCCTGCTGAAGCCGGTCAAGGGCGTCGACGCGCGGATGTACGCCGGCTTCGTCAGCCACTGTAATCAGCAATACGCCGGAAACTACGAGATTATCTTTGGCGTCAGCAGCCTGGATGACCCGGCGGTCGGCGAGATTGAGCGCCTGCGCGCCGAGTTCCCGAACGCCGCGATCCGCCTCGTCGAGTGCCGGGAGCGGCTCGGGACCAGCGGCAAGGTCAGCAACCTGATCCAGATGCTCCGCGTCGCACAGTACCCCAATATCGTCGTAAACGACGCCGACATCTGCGTCTCCCCGCTCTACCTCGCCCGGGTCATGGCCGCGTTCGAAGACCCGAAGGTCGGCATGGTCACCGCGCCCTATCTCGGCCGGACAGTCCCTGTGACCGGGACCGAGCGCATGACCCTCTGGTCGAAGCTCGAAGCGCTCGGAATCTCATCGGACTTTATGCCGGGCGTTCTGACCGCGCGCAAGCTCGAGGGCGGGCTGCACTTCGGCCTCGGCTCGACGCTGGCAATGCGCCGGACTGCGCTCGAAGCAGCCGGCGGCCTCGAGCCGCTGGTCGAATACCTCGCCGACGACTACGAGCTCGGCAAGCGGATCGCCGCCGCCGGCTACCGCGTCGAGCTCTGCGCGGAGGTCGTCGAGACCTCGGTCCCGGCCTATGACTTCCGCGGCTTCTGGGACCACCAGCTGCGCTGGTCCCGCTCCACCCGCGACTCCCGGAAGATGGGCTACCTCGGGCTCGGCATCACCTATGCGCTGCCCTGGGCGCTCGTGACCTGCGTCGCGAGCGGCTTCGAGCTGTGGAGCTTCACCCTGCTCAGCCTCGTCCTGCTGGCCCGCGTGGCCCTGGCCCTGACCGTCGGAGCAGGCATCCTGCGCGATCGCCAGGTACTCCGCGACCTCTGGCTGCTGCCCCTGCGCGACCTCTGGGGCCTCGCATTCTGGATCTGGAGCTTCGCCGGCGACACCGTCGTATGGCGCGGCGAGCGCTTCAAGCTCCACGAGGGCCGCATCGAGCGCGTTCAGAGCGTCTACCCGCAGCGACCCGTCGTCTCCACCGACGTCTAGACATCTAGACGTCTAGCGCAGTCTCCTGAAGCCCGGACCACTCAGCAAGCCCGTGCGCCCCATCCAGTGCAGCCCGATCGCGAAGGGTGAGATCCGCATCCCGCCAGCCTCACCACGAAGCCCCACCCAACCCTTTTCATCCCACCACACGAGCACAAACCTTCGACGGATCATCGACACAGCTCCCTTGCATAGTCTGAGCAATCTGTTGCACTGCGAACGATTCGCCCGCACTGCCGGGTCCGGTAAGTCACTCTAACGGAAGTGCTGGCCCCCTTCAGCTCGATTGGTAACGAACGTGCATAGATCGAACGTATCGCCTCAACCAGAAAAACACACTGATGAAAGGGAGAGACGTGCCACGCTTCGACAGCACCCCTGGGCGGGTTGCTTCTGACATCTGCGAACTCGCAACCTCCCGCATCGTGCGCGGCAGAGATGCCATCCTGCGCCAGCGCCCCCTGCTCGAGGAGCTGTGCCTGCTCTGCGATCAGCAGGGGGAGTCCGACACGCTGGAGCACTTTCTCACCACCCCTGTAGCGCTCCGCAAGCTGCCCTGCCTTGTCCTGCTCTCCGCCCCCAAGGGAAGCGGCGCGCCCTGCGTCGAAGGCTACTGCGGGGCCGTGCTCGTCTTTGAGTACGCCTTCTTCGGCATGGGCCTTCGGCTCTATGCAAGCTCCGACTGGACCGGCCGGCGAAACGTCCTTGGGCCAGTCGCCCTGCGGCCACAGCTCGCCGCAACCGCCTGCCGGATGCTGATCGAAGAGGGAGCCGAGATCGTCTTCGTCGCCTTTCACATGCCGCAGGGCGCCGGGCATGTGGCCGGGATCGCCTCGATCTTGCAGGGAGCGTCAGAGCGGGGACAGCTGTCGCTGCTTCGGCGCGAGGTGCCGCTGTACCTCCCGCTGATGCCGACCCTGGATGCAACGCTGGCCGGGATTGGCCAGAAGACGCGCGCCAACCTGCGCTACTACCGCCGCCGCGCCGAAACGAAGCTCGGCTGCACCTTCATCCCGCGTGTGGAGATGAGCGCCACCGAGTTCGTCGACTTCAATCGCATCTGCTCCTTCCCGGTCGGAGACGAGACGGCAGCCGAGCGCTTCGCCGCGATGAAC
>CAZZZQ010000464.1:0-3592 GCA_964658405.1 uncultured Sphingomonas sp. | reverse complement strand
TATCTCTACCCCCGACGACACGCCACGCTTCCGCCAGCTTCTCGGCACCGGCGAACAGTGGGGGCTGAAGCTGACCTATGCGGTTCAGCCTTCGCCGGACGGTCTGGCGCAGGCATTTCTGATCGGCAAAGAGTTCCTCGCGGGCGAGGGCTGCTGCCTCGTTCTGGGGGATAACATCTTCTACGGGCATGACTTCGCCCGGATTTTGCGCGATGCTGCTGCCCAGGAGAGTGGCGCGACGGTCTTCGCTTATCCAGTGCTCGATCCGGAGCGATACGGTGTCGTCGAGTTCGATGATCAGCGCCGCGCGGTCTCGCTTGAAGAAAAGCCGCTGAAGCCGAAGTCGCGCTACGCCGTCACCGGGATCTACTTTTACGACGCACAGGTGGTCGGGATTGCAGAGTCGCTGAAGCCCTCTCCCCGTGGTGAGCTTGAGATCACCGACGTCAATCGCTGGTATCTCGAAAAAGGGCAGCTCAGCACACAGGTACTTGGCCGAGGCATCGCGTGGCTGGATACGGGGACGCATGACTCGCTGCTTGAGGCGGCTACCTTCATCCATACCATCGAGCAGCGGCAGGGACTAAAGGTCGCCTGTCCGGAGGAGATCGCCTACCGGCTCGGCTACATCGACGAAGCGCAGGTGAAGGCTCTCGCCGGCAAGATCGCTAAGAGCACCTACGGCCAATATCTCCTGCGCATGCTCGAAGACAAGGTCTACTAGCTTGGGCGGAACGTCTTCAACCATCCTCTTGACCGGGGCCACGGGGCAGGTCGGCTCCGAACTTCTTCGGACGCTGTCCCCCTTTGGCGAGGTCGTCGCACCGACTCGCCAGGAGATGGACCTTGGCCAGCCGGAGTCGGTACGCCAGTTTATTCAGACGATCAGGCCACGGTGGATCGTCAATCCCGGTGCGTATACAGCCGTCGACAAGGCGGAGAGCGAGCCGGAGCTGGCGTTTGCTGTCAACCGGAACTCCGTCGCCGCGATCGGCGAAGAGGCCCGGAAGACCGGCGCAGCCGTCCTCCATTTTTCGACGGACTATGTCTTCTCCGGGACCGGAACAGTGCCCTATGTAGAGACCGATGCCACGGGACCTTCGAGCGTCTATGGCGTCAGCAAGCTTGGCGGCGAGCAGGCGCTGGCTGCCTCGGGAGCGGCTCATCTGGTCTTCCGGACGAGTTGGGTCTACGGTGCGACCGGGAAGAACTTCCTCTTGACCATTTTGAAGCTGGCGCGAGAACGGGAGCACCTTCGTATCGTCGCCGACCAGCATGGCGCACCCACGTGGAGCCGCGATCTGGCGCAGATGACCGCAGCCGTGATCGCTCAGTGCGAATCTTCTGCCCAGCGGGAAGGCAAGCCAGTTTCAGACGCGGTTCGGGCTGTCGGCGGGATCTACCATGCGGCCGGTGCCGGTGAGACGACGTGGCATGGCTTCGCTGCGGAGGCAGTCCGGCAGATGCGTGCGCGGCATCCCGAGACCAGGTTTGCAGAGCTCGAAGGCATTGCAACCACAGAGTATCCGACGCCGGCGAAGCGTCCCGCGAACTCCCGCATGAGCTGCGAGCGGCTGGCGCAGAGCTTCGGCTGGCGCATGCCGGCCTGGCAGGACTCGCTTACCAAAGTTCTCGACGAGCTCTAGCGAAGCGTTTTGCCGCCCCGGCGAAGCTTGTAGAAGAGCAAGCCGATCAGGTTGCTCCCAAGCGTTGTGCCGAGAATCCGGATCGCGTAGCCGCGGGCATCGACGACGTCTACAAATGGGTAGGCGGAGATCAGAAGGCTGAAGAGCGTCGCCATGAAGCCGACAACTGAGGTCCACTTCAGCCACTCCGGAAGCGATCTGCGCATGGCAAGCCGGCCGACCAGCGGGATCGAAAACATTGCCAGGTACGCAAGCTCGTAGTGGGTCAGGCTGGCGTTGGTCAGGAGCTGAAAGGCCTCCTGTGCGTGGACGCCGATGCTGGCCAGGATCACCATCAGGAAGACCAGTCCGGCGGTGAAGAGGATGGAGTTGGTCGGGGTCTTCCATCGCGGGTGCAGGCGCGTAAACCACTCCGGAACTAGGTTGTCCCAGCCAACCGCCATCGGGAGCCGCGTCACGCCCGTAAAGATGTAGCTCGAAGCACCGAGCAGCCTGAGCTGCAACAGAAGGATCGCGACCATCGCGCAGAGACTTCCGAGCCCCGTATTGCCAAGTGCAATTCGCAGGGTTTGGGGAATTGGCGCGATGAAGTCGATGTGGCCGGGCGGAACGAAGGCCAGCACAGAGCTGGTGCCAAGGATGAACATGGCGCAGATGACCGGCGACGCGATCCAGACGGATCGGCCAATGCTCCGCGCCGGCTGCCGGCTCTCCCCCGCGAGGATAGCGATGTATTCGAGGCCACAGAGCGCGCCGAAGAGCATCTGTCCAAAGAGCGCGAGCGAGTGCAGGTTCCGGGCGGGAAGCTGGAGTGTAAAGGGGGTCCAGTGGATGGGCCGGTGCGTGGCGATTGCCCAGGGTGGAAGCAGGATCAGTGCGGCGAAGGTGACCATGATGGCGACTCCGCCGATGTTATGAATCCATTTTCCGAGTTCGAGGCCGCGGATGGCGGCGACCGTCACCGCCGCGATCGCCGAGCAGACGATGGTGAGGGAGATTAAACGGTTCTCCGGCAGCCACGCTGCGGAGGGACCAATCAGGTAAGCGAGTTCGGTTGGGAAGGCGTAAAGGATCTCGTGGCCGTGACGGCGATCCCGTAGACCCACAGGTTCCAAGCCGTGAGAAATCCGCCGAGGTCCCCAAAGGCGCGATGGGCCCAGACGTAGAGGCCGCCCTCGAGGGGCATCGCCCTGTTCAGCCCGATCACCGATGCTGCCATCGGGACGTAAAAGAGCAGCATGGCGGCGATCCACATGAGGGTGTGGGCGCGGCCAAGTCCGGCGGCGACTCCGACCCATGCGCTGCCGACGACACAGAGGATCTGCGTAATGACGAGATCCCGAAGCGCAAGCTGGCGAGGAAGCATGTGCGCAGGCTCTGCAGGAGATGCACCGGCGATGGGCATGTTTTGAAGATGGTCGCACAGGTGGGGCCAGATCCAAGCATGAATCGGCGATCCGTCTTTGCTAGGCTGGAGAGATGAGCGAAGCAGCGGTATCTACGGGGTCAGCGATCAAGCGGGGTCTGTTTCTGGACCGGGACGGCGTCATCAACGAGGAGATCGGCTATCTCAATAAGGCTGAGGACGTTCGCTTTGTCCCGGGCATCTTTTCGCTCTGCCGCACGGCACAGTCGCTGGGCTATCGCCTGATGGTGGTCACAAATCAGTCTGGAATTGCTCGCGGTCTCTACACAGAGGCGGAGTTTCACCTCCTGATGGACTGGATGCGGGGGGAGTTTGAGCGAGAGGGGGTACGCCTCGACGCGGTCTATTTCTGTCCCTTTCACCCGGAGCATGGTATCGGCGACTATCGACGGGAGCACGAGGATCGGAAGCCGGGCGCTGGGATGCTGCGGCGGGGTGCGCAGGAGTTCGGCCTGAATCTGGCCGAGAGTCTTATGATTGGCTATCGCTGCACAGACGTCGCTGCGGCGAATGCAGCCGG
>CAZZZQ010000463.1:0-3596 GCA_964658405.1 uncultured Sphingomonas sp. | reverse complement strand
CCTCACGGATCCTTCAATTCGGCGTCAAGGTGATCTACTGATGCGCACACTCGCGTTACTCTTCACCACTGCACTGGTCTTGACCGCCAGTGTCCCAGCCCAGGATGTTGCCGCAGCGAAGGAGCTGCGGCGCATCCCGGCAGACGAGGCCAACCAGGGCGTAGCCGCGGATTCCCGCTTCGTCTATGCCATCGACGACAGCAGGATCGGCAAATATGAAAAGGCGACCGGCAAACGCGTCGCCTCATTCGAAGGTGATCCGAAGGTCTTCATCCACATGAACAGCTGTTCGGTCATCGCCGGAGAACTGGCCTGTGCATTGTCGAACTTTCCGAATCTGCCGCAGGCCAGCTCCGTAGAGTGGTTCAGCGCGCAGACTTTGAAGCATCTCCGTACGCACAGCTTTGGCCCCACACGCGGCTCCATGACCTGGATCGACTGGCACGCCGGTGCATGGTGGGTCTGCCTGGCGAACTACGACGGCAAAGGCGGCGACCCGTCGCGGGACCACACCGTGACCACCCTGGTGAAGTACAGCCCTCAGTTCGTCGAACAGGGGGCATGGCTCTTCCCGGACAAACTGCTCGAAGCCTTCGGACATATGAGTGCGTCGGGCGGCCGCTGGGGTAAAGATGGATTCCTTTATGTAACAGGGCACGACCGGCCAGAGATGTACGTGCTGAAGCTTCCTGCTGCCGGGTCACGACTGGAGTATGTTCGCGCGATTGCTATGCCAACAAACGGCCAGGCCTTCGATTGGGATCCAGCACAGCCTGGACATGTCTGGACCATCGAGCGGAAACAGGCTGAGATGGTGGAAAGCCAGCTCCCTTGAACTCCACAAAGAGCCGCGGCTTGAAGCATTCCGCTATGGAGACCACCTCTTTATGACCCATCAAACGCCCGATCGACGACTGAAAGAGACCTTGACCCGCAGAGGTTTCCTCTGCCGTCAGCTTTTGCCTGTGGCAGCATCGGCGCTCTTCCCCTTTGCTATCAACGCGAAGACGCACTCGAGACTCGGCTCCGCCGTGATCTCCTGTGCTGGAACCTATACCGGCCACCTTCAGGGCGTCTGCCTCGATCCTGAAGACAATCTCTACTGGTCCTTTACAACGACGCTGGTCAAGACAGATCGCCTCGGGAACGTCCTGAAGCAGATGCCGGTCGTCACGCATCACGGGGCACCGTGCTACGCGGACGGGAAGCTCTATGTAGCCGTAAACCTCGGCAAGTTTAACGAAGCGAAGGAAGCGGCCGACTCCTGGATCTATGTCTACGACGCCACCGACCTCTCTCTTGTACGACGGCAGCGGATTGGTGAGGCCATCTATGGCGCCGGCGGCATCGCCCACAAGGGCGACAGCTTTGTTGTTGTGGGCGGTCTTCCTGAGGGATTCACAGAGAACTACCTCTACGAATATGACCATCAGCTGAAGTACATCCGCACCATCACGTTGAAGAGCGGCTACACCACGAAAGGGATCCAAACCGCTGTCTACAGCAACGGCTACTGGTGGTTCGGCTGCTATGGAACGCCCGAGACGCTGCTTCGGACCGACGACCGGTTCCAGGCGATCTCCAGCTTCAGCTTTGATTGCGCACTCGGCCTGATCCCCATCGGACGCCGCTTCCTCGTGGCCAGGGGAAGGACCGCTTGCCTCGAGGAGCATGGATGCACCGGCCAGTTGATTCCTGCAGAGAGGAGCGAAGAGAGAGGACTTCGGCTCCTGCCTGGCCCCTGGACCCGTGAGCGGCTCGCTGATAATAATGGGTAAGGCTTTCGAGGAAATCGTCTGGTAGAGGGAAGAAAAGTCCGCATCGACCGCGTGGAGCCGACAGGCCCAGGTCCCTTCCCAGCCATACTGCTTCTCCATGGAGCCGGGGGCAACGTCTCGTTCTGGCTCGACCGCATCGCCCCTTTTGTCGGTCGTCTCGGCATCGCCATCTACGCCGTCCATTACTTCGACCGGACCGGGACCGTACGGGCGGATGCGGCCACCATCCTTGATGGCTATCACGTCCCGCTGTGGCTGGACGCCGTGAACGATGCCCTCGAAGAGATCGCCGCGAACCCTGCAGTCAATCCCCGCCGAATCGCGCTGCTCGGCATCTCGCTCGGAGCCTTTCTCTCGCTCGCTCACGCCACGCTCCCGAACCGGCGGCGCGTCCGGGCGATCGTAGAGGTCTCCGGCGGGCTCGCTCTACCCTATGCCGGGAACGCCAGCGCGACCTTTCCGCCTACGCTCATCCTGCATGGCGAGATGGACACGGTCGTCTCGGTGTCCGAGGCGCGCAGCCTCGATGCGCTGCTCACGAGACTGGAGATTCCTCACCAGGTACAGCTCTTTCCGGCGGAGGGCCACTGGTTTTCGCCCGGCGCCCAGCTTCGAATCCTGACAGCGATCGCGGGCTTTCTCGGGCAACGTCTCTAAGTTGCAGGGTTGATCAGAACTTCGTGATCATCCAGACGCCTGCGATCATCAGCCCACACCCAGCCAGCCGGGCCGGAGAGGCGGCATGATGCTCAAACCCAACCAGTCCCAGCTGGTCGAGCAGCACCGACGTCAGCAGTGACGCGGTCAGGCTGAGTCCCGTAAATACGCCGGAGCCTAACCGCTGTGCCAGCATCAGCCCGGCCATGGTCGATGCGATGCTGATCAAACCACCCGCCCAGGCCCACGGCTTGACGGCGGCAATCTGGCTCATCGACGGGAAGGCCTGCCGGACAAACAAGAGCAGCAGCAACACGCCCACCAGCCCGGTAAGATAGACGACGACTCCCGCCCAGAGTGGCTGACCCAGCTGCTTGTTGAGCTGCGCGTTTGTACCGGATTGCAGAGGATTTGCAGCGCCAGCAGCAAGCGCCGCCAGAAAGCTCAGCCAGACCATAGGAACTCCTGCGTTCTAGGATGCTGAACCACTCCCGAGTGGTCAGAGCACTTCCTCCTCGAGATCAGACGACGGCAAACCTTGACAGCACAGGGTAACGTGCGACTATCCTCATCCTCAATACACCGCGAGCTCTCTCTGGCGCCCCAACTTCGCGCTCTTTTATCTATAGTGGTCAGACCAGTACGCGCCGGAGCCTTACGATCATGTCGACCAAGACCGCCCGCTTCTCCGATCCAGGCTTCACATCGAGCGCTCCTCAGAGCCACAATATTCGCTGGTTTGTCTGCTTCCTGCTGTTTCTCGCGACGACGATCAATTACATGGATCGCTCGGTGCTCTCGCTGATCGAGCCACTGCTGCACTCGCTGCCCTTCATGGGCTGGGATCTGTCGAAGGATGCCGCACACCAAACCGTCTTCAACAACAACTACGGCAACATCATCATCTGCTTCCAGGTTGCGTACGGAATAGGGCTGCTGACCGCCGGCCGCATCATCGACAAGGTTGGGACGCGCATCGGTTATGCACTTGCCATCGGCGTCTGGGCGCTTTCGTCCATGGGCCATGCGTTTGTCTTTTCGGTCCTGGGCTTCTGCATCGCCCGCTTCATGCTCGGGCTCGGGGAGTCCGGCAACTTCCCCGCCGCCATCAAGGCCACCACGGAGTGGTTCCCTTCGGAAGAGCGCGCCTTCGCCACCGGC
>CAZZZQ010000462.1:0-3613 GCA_964658405.1 uncultured Sphingomonas sp. | reverse complement strand
CGCCGGTATGGAAGTTTTCGGCAAGCGTTGTGAGGACGCGCCGCCACTCGTCGACCTGGGCCTCCAGCGGAAGGCTGGCACGCGCCTTCTTCTGGAGGATGCCGTCCTGCGTCTGGTAGCCGTGGAGTGAGCGATCCCTGCCGGCGCGAACCTGCGCGAAGGCTACGCCGGCAAGTTGATCCCTCTTTGCGAGGACGGCGTAGAGCGGCACCTGGGGCTCGTCCGGGCGATCGGTCAGCCATGAGCTGGCCTTCGCCAGTCCCGTCTTGTAGTCGAGGATGACGTCGCCAAACTCCGTCTCGTCGATGCGGTCGATCCTGAGCTTGAGCCGCAGCGGGCCTATCCGGACGTCTTCCAGGGTGGTCTCGCTCAGCTTGACGCTGAAGGGGACCGTTCGGGCCAACTCGGTCTCGAGCCACGGCCGCAGGAGAGCCAGCAGCCGATCGCGCTGGACGTCAATGTAGGCGTTATCCCAATCGGAAAATGCACGTTCATCGATCTTGTAAAGTGCCGTGCCGATGGCATCGGACAAGATGGTGTCGCGCTCATCGATCGTCATCTCGCGCAGAGTCGGCTGATCGCGGACGACCTTCCAGAACTCTTCCAGCGCAACATGGACGACGCTGCCGCGCTCTCGTGCGTCCATACCGGTCTCGCCCGATTCGAGCGACGAGGCCCACAGGCGTCCTTCCGCAAAGGCCCGGAAGCCGCATGCCGCCTGCAGCTTCAGGATCTGTGCGCCGCCCTTGATGATGTCGTCCGGCGTCACCGGAAGCGAGGTGCTGTCGTCGATCGTCTCCAGCGCAACAACTTCCCGTGGTGACGCCTCATCAAGGAGACCCACTGCAGAGATCGTCTGCAGAGAAAGTCCGGCGAGCGATGATGAAGACCGCTGGTGCCCCTCCCCAGACTCCTTCGCATAGCTGAAGAAGACCTGCGGAGAGCTCCCCGCGATGCGCGCCGTGATCTTTGCGGCGAGCGCAGCGTCCTCGGCGGGATTTGCGCCGGGCATCGAAAGCTCTCGCTGCAGGTACCACGAGAGCAGGGGACTCGAGCCCGTGTGGAGCGACCACGTAAACTCGCCAGCCCGGAGAAACCAGGTGGCGTCGAAGGTGGACCCCGCCGACTCGAGCGGCCCCATCACCTGCACCGCCGCGTTGCGCGACTCCGGTGCAAAGAGGGTCTGGGTTGCAAGCCGCTCAAGCTCGTCGAGCGCCTCTGGCAAAGTAATCTTGCCGCCTTCAAAGTCCAGCGTGGCCAGCTCGTCAAGGACGCTCTCCCACTTGCGCCTGGCCTGGAACTCGACGCTGTCATCCGAGCCGTTCCATCCCGCGGAGGAGAGCAGCGCACGCATGGCATCGGTCCAATCGGCGGCTGGCCGCGACTCCCCGGTCGTAAAGCCGTCGGAGGCGATCGTTCGGCGCATCATCTTGAGCGACGCGATCAGACGGGGAAGCCGAGAGGCGCGACGACCGGTCTCCGCGAAATTAAGAACGGCGTCGAGCGAGAGCTCAAGGCGCAGGAGAGGCTTTCTTCGCAGCTCATAGGCGTCAAACTCGCCGCGGGCGGTGGTCTCGGCTCCGCCGGCGAAGTAGGGCGAGAGGAGCAGTTGACCGATGCGCTCGATTGAAATTGGCTGAACGGCCCAGCGGAGCAGTTCAAGCGCAGCTGCGGCGATGGGCGTCCGGGCGAGCGGAACTCCAAGCGAGAATTCGAACGGAAGATCGCCGGCCTCGGCCGTCAGATCCTCCTGCTCCGGTGCGAGCGTGGCCCGGAGGACACGGTCGATCGCGGATCGCTGGCCATCCAGGCCGGGAACGATCAGCGCAATCCGGTCGTCTGGATGGGCCTCGAGATGCGTTCGAATCCAGCGGGCAGCGATCTCCAACTCCGCCTGCTCGTTCTCGCAGTCGACGAGCGTGTTGGAGATCGCACGCATGGTGAGAACCAGATCTTCCATGGGAACGCCTGAGGTCCGGACAGCCTCGGCCAGGGATGTTTCTGCCGGCGACATTCGATCGAATCCCACCAGAACGAAGCCCGCGGAGGGGAGCGCCAGCAGGCCATCGCCCAGCGCGGTTTCGAGTGCGGCTTCCAGTTGTGCGGATGAGAGGTACTCGCTGTTACGGCAGCGCCGGTCGAAGGCAGTGGCCCACCGCTGGAAGGCCTTGGTATCCGCGCTGATGCCTGCGCTCCGAAGGCGGGACTCGCCCCGATAAGCGATCAGGCGTCCCCAGGCGTCCGCCGCCATCTCGGCAAGAGAGTCGGCTGTTCGCAGCCCGGACCACTCCGGGTCGGCCGCGATGATCGATCGCCAGAGCGCGTGTTCCTGGGGCCGATTGAGGAGCAGCTTTGTCGTGTGGCCTTCGAGGATCAGGCGCTGCCAGAGCGATGTGGTCCACGCGTCCCAAGCCAGAATCGAGGGTGGCTCCCAGCGGGTCAGACCCATCTGGCGGTTGCGAAGATCGAACTGGCGCCGCAGCGTTCGCGCAGCACGCTGGTTGCCGGTGAGGAGGGTGCGACCGTCTGCGAGCGCTTCTACGATCTCAAGGGGAAGCAGCGTGCGACCGTCCATTCCTCGTTTATACGCCTGCCGAAGGTGGAAATGGTGCCCGGCCGGCCGGTTGGAACAGGCTCATCCCAAGCAGCAGAATCGCCGCCGCGAAGGGGAGCACAAGGGCAAACTGTAGCGATCCGGTGTGCGTGGAGAGGACGCCCATCAGCCATGGCAGCACCGCCGCTCCAAGCGCGGACACCGCAACGACGATGCCTGCCTGGCGCGCACTCGGCCGTTCTGCCATCAGCATGGAAAAGGTCGCCGGAAAGAAGGGAGCCAGCGACAGCCCGAGCAGCACGGCAAACGCCGCGATCGCCGGGGCAGAGTGCGCCAGCGCAAGCGCGGCCGTGAAGGCGGCAGAAAGCGCAAGGGAGAGCCGCAGCAGCAGGCGCTCGCCGACGCGGAGCAGGAGCAGCGAAGAGGCGGCGCGCCCGGCAGTCAGTCCGACAAGAAGCAGGACCGTGGTGTACTCGCCGATCGCAAGGGATCCTGTCCCATAACGCAGCGAGAAGGTCGTCAGCCAGCCGCCGAGACAGGTCTCAAGCCCACCGTAGAGGATGAGCAAGGCGCAGAAGTAAGCGAACAGCGCCGGGCGAAGAGCATGCGCGGCCGCACCATCCTGCACTGCAACCGGAGCCGCCGTGGTCCCCTTCAACTGCACAAGAAGGACGATCAGCAGCGCAAAGAACGATGCGGAGAAAAATTGAAGCAGCGTCCGCAGGCTGAGGTGCGGCGTCAGCCATGCAGCGAGGAGCGGCGAGAGCATCGCCCCAAAACTCCACGAGAAGTTCAGGAAGGCGAGCGCCGATCCCCGATGCTCCGTCGCCCGGCGTCCAGCAAGAATGTTGATCGACGTGATGAGCTGACCGCAGCCATACCCCCCGCAGAATAGCCCGAGGCAGGCCGGCACGACACCCGGTGCGAGCGCGAAGATGCCGAAGCCGATGGTCGCCGCCGACATCCCGATGACCATGCTGCGCCGGAGATGCTTTGAGACGGTGACGCCGCCTAGAAACGATCCATAAAACTGTGCCGAGAAGAGCAGGCCGCTCTGCG
>CAZZZQ010000461.1:0-3613 GCA_964658405.1 uncultured Sphingomonas sp. | reverse complement strand
CTCCGTCTGCTGCGGCTGTATGGCCTGCAGCGCCTGGTCGCCATGACGACGCTGTCCATCCGTTCTGGACATTGATGATCCCGGCCATCCGCGCGCTCCATCGCTACTGCCAGCTCCCCGAGAGCGAGCGGTGGATGATCCTCGAGACTGGCTTCTACCTCGGCTGCGCCAAGATAGCCACCATGACGACCTCGCCTCGGACCCTGCTTGCGCTTGGAAAGACAGATAAGGTCGCCGCAGACTCGCCGCTACGCCTCGCGACCGTCCCGCAGGAGATCGCCGCCGCCCTCCACGCGCTTGAGAAGAGTACCCGCCGGGCCGCCTTTGCGAACTGCCTCATCCGCGCAGTGGCCCTCAGGATGATGCTCGCCCGCCGCGACATCGCCACCGATCTCCACATCGGAGCCCGTAAGGACGAGCAAGGCGAGTTCGCCGCCCACGCCTGGCTCACCTGGAACGGAACGATTCTGGTCGGCGGAGGGGATGCAACGGACCTCTACCGGGAGCTCGTTGGCTCGACCCATACCCTCCTCGGGTAGCCACTAACCCTATACTGCAGACTGGATATGCCCGAACTCCCTGAAGTCGAAACCGTAGCCAACGGCGTTCACGACCGCGTCCATGGCCAGACCATCCAGTCCGTTTGGACGAGCAACAAGCCGCAGACCTTCAAGTCGCCGCCCGAGGTGATCGCCGAGACCCTGACCGGCGCGAAGATCAGCCGCGTCTACCGGGTCGGCAAGACGATCGTGGTCGACCTGCTGCGCGACACCGCCGTCTCCCAGTTCCTTGTCCACCTTGGCATGACCGGCCGGCTGCTTGTCTCGACGCCGGATACGCCCGTTCCGCCGCACACTCATGCCATCCTGTCGCTCAGCGGCGGTCGCGAGCTGCGTTTTGTCGACGCCCGCCGCTTTGGCCGCCTCTCCGTCGTCGCGACGGATGAGACCTACGCCGGCCCCGGCCAGGAGCCGCTGACCATCTCACTCGAGGACTTTATCGCCCTTTTTCGCGGCCGGAAGACACCGATCAAGGCGGCTCTGCTGAACCAGTCTCTGCTTCATGGGGTGGGGAACATCTATGCGGATGAGAGCCTCTTCCGCGCCGGAATTCGCCCGCGCAGGCATGCCGGGAGGCTTACCCGCGCACAGCTTTCCCACCTCAGGGACGCGTTGCAGTCCGTCCTGCTGCATGCGATCCAGCTTGGCGGCTCGTCTGTCTCGGACTATGTGGATGCCGATGGCGTTCGCGGCTTCTTCCAGCTGGAGCATCGCGTCTACATGCGCACTGGCGAGCCCTGCCTTGTCTGCAAGACCCCCATCGAGCGCATTTTGCTCGCCGGACGGGGGACGCATTTCTGTCCTGTCTGCCAGAAATAAGTCGCCCTCACGCCGGGCGGGCGCCACTTCGTGGAGTATGGGACGCTTCGCGTGAAACCAACACCTTGTAAACCGGCTACCGCCCCGCAGCCTGCTCCGCCGCAACCGCCGACCCGACCACGCGTGTCTCCGCCTCATCTTCAACAATCTGGATCGTATAGCTCTGCAGCGGACTCATCTTCACCATCTGCTGCACATAATCCTTCAGCATCGGCAGGTCTACAAAGCGCACATTGAAGCCCGTCAGGAAGAACTTGCCTGGCCCGTCCAGATGGATCGAGCTTGCCGTTCCTGCCGCCAGCGCCTTGTGCCAGAGCCGCTTGAACTCAACGCACTTTGCATCCCCGGCGTTAGCCGCCTCGAAGACCTCCTCCGGCTCCATATCCAGGAAACGGAGTCGCATGGCACGATGCCCCATAATCCCTTCCATGTGTCCCCGGCCGCCACAGCCGCAGAAGCGCTCCTTGTCGTCGAGCGTGACGATGGTATGGCCGCCCTCTCCGATCGACTGCATGAAGGGGTAGCGCCCGTAGCCGATGCCGACACCCATCGTCCAGACACGGATCGTCTGGTCCAGCTTCCCGAAGGAGGCTGCCAGGCCCGCGGCGATCGCGTCCGCGTCATTGATCACATTGACAGTTACATCGAGGCCCTGGTGACGCAGCTGCGTCATCAACAGGTCCTGAACCCGTGCCCCTTTCATCTGGGGGAGGTTCGGAGAGTCCTCGACGACGCCGTTTTTAACGATCCCTGGCAGCGCGATCCCAACTGCCGAGATATCTTTGGCCCCGTTCGCCGCGGCGATGACCTGCTCGCAGACGGTTCGGATCAGGCCGTCCGTCGGCATCTCCACGAGGGCGTACTGGTCGCCGTCATCCTCGGGGAATCGATGCAGCGGGCCGGCCAGCTCGTGGTCGACCACAAGGCCAGCCACCATCCGCTCGGTCAACGTTACGCCAACTATCTTTGCCATACGTTTTGCCTCGTTTTTCAGGTGCCGGAGATCAGTCGAACTTGCTTACGCGGTTCAACCCGTTGAAAGCGGCAACTTTATAACATTCAGCAAGAGTTGGATAGTTAAAGACCGTATCCACGAAATAGTCCAGCTTTCCGCCCAGTGCCATCACCGCCTGGCCGATGTGCACGAGCTCGCTCGCGCCCTCGCCGATGATGTGGACTCCGAGCAGCGCGTGCGTGACCCGGTGGAAGATCAGCTTAAGCCGTCCCGTCGTGTCGCCCCGGATCTGGCCGCGGGCGATCTCGCGGTAGTACGCTACTCCAACCTCGTACGGAACGTCCTCTTCGGTCAGCTGCTCCTCCGTCTTGCCGAGGAAGCTGATCTCGGGAATCGTCCAGATCCCGTAGGGGTAGAAGCTTGGATTCGAGATGATCGACTCGTCCCCGAAGGCCCGGGCAGCTGCAACACGGCCCTGCTCCATCGAGACCGAGGCGAGGGACGGGAAGCCGATCACGTCGCCTACAGCGAAGATTGTGGGCTGCTTCGTCCGAAAGTCCTTGTCGACCGGGATGCGGCCGCGAGCGTCGGAATCGATTCCAACGTTGCCCAGATTAAGCTCGTCGACGTTGCCCTGGCGGCCTACCGCGAAGAGCAGCGCGTCGCCCTGGACCTTCTTCTTGCTCTCAAGATTAGCGACGACGGTGCCGTCCGGCATCTCTTCGACCGATTCGACCTCTTCGTTCAGACGCATGGTCACGCGGGAGTCGCGCAGGTGGTAGCTCAGCGCCTCGATGATCTCCTGGTCGGCGAACTCAAGCAGCCGCGGACGGCGCTCAATCAGCGTGACGCGCACACCGAGAGCGGAGAACATGCAGGTGTATTCAACGCCAATAACCCCGCCGCCAACCACGATCAACGTCTTCGGCAGACTGGGCAGGTCCAGCACCAGGTCGCTATTGACGATGCTGCGGCCGTTGATGGGAACCTTGGGCGACGCCGCCGGCTTGGTGCCGGTGGCGATCAGGATGTTCTTCGCCTCGTAGATAGTCGAGCCGCGGGAGTTGGTCACCTGCACGTGGGTCGGGTCGACGAAGCTGGCCGTTCCGATCAGCATCTCGATGTTGTTGCGCGAGAGCTGCGCCTCGGTGACGTCGATCTCGGTCTTGATCACGTGCTGGACCCGGAAGGCGAGGTCTGCCATCGTGATCCGCTCTTTCACGCGGTAGTTCATTCCGTAGATCGACGCGATCGTCGTCGGCGCGAAGCCGATGGCGGC
>CAZZZQ010000460.1:0-3616 GCA_964658405.1 uncultured Sphingomonas sp. | reverse complement strand
GTCGCCAGCACCGCAAGCGAACCACCCAAAAATTGTCATCCTGAGCGAAGTCGAAGGACCTGCGGTTGCCCTCCCATCCCGGCCACCATAGACCGGGTGTCCCATCCTTGCAGCCCCACCCCGAGGGTGGCACCCACAAACCTCTCCCGCCCCTCGTCCTGGTCATTCCCGAAGCAAACCTGCGTTCCCGAATCGAAGAACCCGCAACTCCAGCCCTTAGCTAAAAGCTAAAAGCTAGAAGCTAGCTTCTACCGGATCGCCGCCAGCATCCCCGACACCCGCGCCAGCGGCAGCCCGACCACGTTGAAGTAGCACCCTTCGATCCGCGGAATAAACCGTGCCGCACGCCCCTGGATCGCATACGCCCCGGCCTTGCCCATCGGCTCGCCCGACGCAATATAGTCGGCAATCTGCCGCTCGCTCAACTCCGCCATCTCAACCAGCGTCGTCTCCGCAATCACCTCGCGAGCCGTCGCACTCAGCAGCGCCACCCCTGTAATCACCTGGTGCGTCCTGCCCGAGAGCAGCCGCAGCATCCGCGCCGCGTCCGCTTCATCCACCGGCTTGCCGAGGATCTGCCCCCCGCAAAGCACCGTCGTATCCGCCCCCAGCACCAGCAGCCGCGACGGGTTGCGATGCCGCGCGAAGACCGCCGCAGCCTTATGCTCCGCCAGCCGCTTCACATAGCGGACCGGGTCCTCCGCGATCTGCGGCGTCTCGTCGATATCCGCCGTCTCCACGTCGAACGTCAGTCCGATCTGGGTCAGCAGCTCCCTGCGGCGCGGCGAGCCTGAGGCAAGGACAAACATCTACGCGCCGTCCTCAACCGACACATGCGCCTGCATCGTGTGCGTCTTCCCCGACTCAAGCGTAACCGGGCTTTCGGACGCATTCACCGTCTCCACGCACAGCAGATGCGGCCACTGCTCCGCCCCCAGGTCCGCCATCTCCTTCCACGGATTGAAGATCACCGTCGTGTCCGAGTTGGTCTTCGCAATCGTGATGCGGCGCTTGTTGGCCTTGTCGTGGATCACGGTCGTGGCCGTCGTGTGGTTGTAGATCCGGTCCGTAAACGCACTGAACGTAAGCGGCGCATGCGCAGCCGGCTTCACGGCAAAGTGGTCCGTCTTGTCGATGTACGACGTTTCTTCAAGCCCGGTCACGGTCGCCTCGCGCACATCACCCACCGCGAAGTAGGTATGCAGCGCCTCTTCAAAGACCAGCGGCTTCTCCGCATCGTTTGCCACCGTCAGCTTCATCGTCAGCGTCCGCCCGATGGTCAGCTGGAAGGCCACGCGGAAGTGGTCAAAACCAAGCTCACGGCTCATCGCGGTGGGGGCCAGCGTAAAGGTCAGGTGCAGCTCATCGCTCCCCTCCTTGCCCGGGACGAGCGCCGCGAAGACCAGCGTCCAGTCCTCCACCCGTGCGAAGCCATGCGACGGGCCCGGCTTGCCGTTCAACCGGTCAAGCTTCTGATCCGCGGCGAACCATGGGAACGCGATCGGCACACCACCGCGAATCGCCTTGCCGGGAGCAAGATCCGTCTTCTCGCTGAGAAAGAGCACGGGCTTCTGCCCGGTCGGCTGCCACTCCGCCAGGTGCGCGCCCTGCAGATACACGGTGGCCGTCGCCGAAGCCGTCTTGATGGCGAGATACGTCAGCCCAGAGGGGGTCTTGTGAAAGTCCAGCACGCCTGGAAGCGCAAAGTTGTCCTGCAATTCAGTAAGGTCCATGACTCTGCAAGTGTAGAACGTCGCCCGCATCCCTGTCGGTCCGGCCCCTTGCACGCAGCCCGGGAACCACACGAGGACACCCCGAAGAGCTCTGCGTCAGCACTCCACCGCGAACCAGTCCGCCTACCGCATCGCCGCCAGCGCCGCCCGGAAGAGCAGCTCAAAGTCCGTCCCCGCCTCGGGATTCTTCTCGATCGCCGACTCAATCGCACGCTGCGCGATCGGCCGCGCATACCCCAGGTTGACCAGCGCCGACAGCGCATCGTCCCCGACTGCGCCGTGACTCTTCCCAGCCGTCGCAGGCATGACCGCCAGATCGTCCAGCTTGTCCTTCAGCTCCAGCACCACCCGCTCGGCGGTCTTCTTCCCGATCCCCGGGATCCGCGTCAGCGTCGCATGATCCTGCCCCCGGATCGCCGTCACCAGCCGGTCCGCCGCAATGCCGCTCAGCACCGTAATCGCCAGCTTCGGCCCGATCCCCGTAATCGTCAGCAGCTTCTCGAAGAGCCGCTTCTCCTGCGTCTCCGAGAACCCGAAGAGCGCGATCTGCTCCTCGCGGACGTGCGTAAAGATGTGCAGCGACGCCTCCGCACCCTCACTCGGCAGCGCGGAAAACGTGGTCACGCTGATGGAAACGTCGTACCCCACACCGCCGCATTCGACGATGGCCTGGTTCGGCGACTTCGAAAAAAGCCGTCCGCGAAGATGCGCAATCATCCGCTGATTGTAGCGGCTCCCCTCGAAAACCCGGCGGCGGCATATTCTGGAGGGAGCAGAGGAGTCGCACCATGCCGCAGGCAGCGCCGCACCGCAAGGTAACCGTCGGAGTCACCGGAGGCATCGCCGCCTACAAGGCAGTCGAGCTGGTCCGCGCCCTGCAGAACGCCGGCTTCAATCCGCACGTCGTCATGACCCGAGCCGCGGAGGAGTTCATCCGTCCCCTCACCTTCGCCGCCATCACCGGCCACCGCGTCATCACCAGCCTCTGGGGAGCGGAGAGCGGCGACGCCAACCTCGCCTCCGCCATCGACCACATCGAAGAGGCCCAGACCACCGAGGCCCTCATCATCGCCCCCGCAACCGCCGACTTCCTCGCGAAGATGGCCCACGGCCTCGCCGACGACTTCCTCTCCACCCTCCACCTCGCGACCAAAGCTCCCGTTCTCGTCGCCCCCGCGATGAACGTCAACATGTACGAGCACCCAGCCACCCAGGCCAACCTCGCCACCCTCCGCACCCGCGGCGTCCGCATCATCGAGCCCGGCACCGGCTACCTCGCCTGCGGGATGACCGGCAGCGGACGCCTCGCCGAAACCTCCGCCATCCTGGCAGCGGTGCAGGACCTGTTCGCGCAGCCCGAGCCAACAAACGACCTCGCCAACGAGACCATCCTCATCACCGCCGGCGGAACCCGCGAGCCGATCGACCCCGTCCGCTTCCTCGGAAACCGCTCCAGCGGCAAAATGGGCTACGCGCTCGCCGAAGCCGCCATAGCCCGCGGAGCCCACGTCATCCTGGTCTCCGCCCCGACCAGCCTTACCTCGCCAGCCTGCGAGCTCATCTCCGTCGCCAACGCCGCCGAGATGCGCGACGCCGTCCTCGCCCACCTTCCCCGCGCCACGACCGTCATCGGAGCCGCCGCCGTCTCGGACTTCCGCCCCGCAACCGCCGCCACCGAGAAGATCCGCCGCAATGGAGCCCTGACCCTAACCCTCGAACCCACCCCTGACATCCTCGCCGAGGTCGCCCAGCGCCGCGGGCCGAACACCCTTGTCATCGGATTCGCCGCCGAGACCGGCGCCGCAACCGCCCTCGCCAACGGCCGCGCCAAGCTGATCCGCAAAGGCCTCGACGCCATCGTGATCAACGACGTCTCCATACCC
>CAZZZQ010000459.1:0-3616 GCA_964658405.1 uncultured Sphingomonas sp. | reverse complement strand
TCGATGCCACACCCGCCGAGACCCGCGCCCAGATGCGCCGCGACCTCATCCGCGACCTCGGTGAGATCGACGGCGTCATCTCCGTCAACCGCGTCCGCACACGCCGCTCCGGCTCCAGCTACTTCGCCGACCTGACCCTCGGGATGCCGCGGAATCTCACCTTCCAGCGCTCCGAGCAGATCACGCAGGCCGCCACCGAGTCCGTCCAGCGTCAGCTTCCCGGTGCCGACGTCGTCGTCCACTCCGTCCCGACGGCCTCGATCGGCGAGAGCGTTCACGACCGCATCCGCGCTGTTGCAAGCCGATCGAACCTCGCGATTCACGACGTCAGCGTGCAGCAGTTCAACGGAACGTTCCACGTGGAACAACACCTCGAGGTCGATGAGACGCTCCCGCTGCGCATGGCCCACGAGCTGGTGACCAACCTTGAGGCGGAGATCCGGCGCGAGGTTCCGGCAATTACCACGATTCTGACCCATATTGAGAGCGAGCCGTCGACGATCGAGCAGCCGGAGTCGCTCGAGCGCAACCGGCAGTATGAGGGTCGCCTGCGGCGCGTGGCGACGGCGTTTCCGGAGATCCTCGATATCCACGAGGTGCTTGTCAGCAGGATCAACGACCGGCTGCAGGTAAACTGTCACTGCACGCTGCCGGACGATCTTTCGATGGCGCGCGTGCACGCTGTCATTACACTTTTGGAGGGTGCCTTTCGGTTGGAAGCGCCCGAGGTCGACCGGCTCCTGATCCATCCTGAGCCGGCCACCGATAACCGCCGCTAGCCCCCGAGACCCTACCGCATGGCCGTCCGCGTTCCCATCACGAAGATCAATCGCTTCTTCAACATCATCTTTGGCGGATTGCTGATGATCGCGGTGGCGGTGCTCTGCGCCTTCACGACGATGCGGCTGGCGATCCACGGCGGCGAGGTCGAGGTCCCGAACCTTGCCGGCATGACCGTGACCGATGCGACGCGTGAGAGCGCATCCCGCAGCCTGAACCTTGTCCTGATCAGCCGCTTTTACTCGACGACCGTGCCGGCGGGCCACATCATCTCGCAGACCCCCGCGCCCGGCGTCATCGTTCGGCACGAGTGGGAGGTCCGCGCGATCGAGAGCCTCGGGCCGCAGCGCGTCTCGATCCCTGACGTCAGCGGCCTGGCCGAGCGCCCTGCCGGGATGGCCATCCGCCGGCTCTCGCTCGACCTGGGAACGGTCGCACATCTTCCCGCACCGGGGGACTCTGAGGTCGTCCTTGCCCAGACGCCGCCGCCAAACGCCGAGGGCGTCGATAGCCCGCGCGTCAGCCTGCTGCTGAGCCAGAAGGATGACGGGCGATCCACCGCGTTCGTCATGCCAAATATCACCGGCCTTACGCTGGCCAATGCATCGAGCCGGATCGCTTCGCTTGGACTGTATGTGATCGTTGCGGCTCCGGCCGCCGGTCTGTCGCCGGACGGGGTGACGCCGCTTCCTGCGCCGCCGCCGGCATCCCCGGACGGAATCGTCAGTTCGCAGACGCCTGCTGCTGGTCATCGCGCGGTGAAGGGTGAGGGCGTTCGAGTCGTTGTTGGCGGGTAGTGCAAGTGCGCCCTGACGCCGGGCGGGCGCCACTTCGTGGGGTTTTGGACGCTTCGCGTGACGGCTGTAACGTTGGTTTGCTGACTACTGTTCGCGCTCCAGCACGACGGCGAAGAATCCATCGCAGCCATGAACGCCGGGCAGTGTCCTCAATGCACCTTCACGAACCGCTGTTTTCAATAACTCCCCGGACCTCTCTGGCTGCAACACGCCCGTTGCGTCGAGATGTGCCAGGAAACCCTCGATCGGCAGCCGGCGCGCGCCCTCAAGGCTCGCAACGACCGCCTCATTCTCCTCCGGCTCAAGCGAGCAGCTCGAATACACCAGCCGCCCACCGGGAGCCAGCCGCTGGAACGCGCCCTGCAGAATCGCACGCTGCCGCTCGCCCTGCCGCTTCAGATCCTCAGGCTTCAGGAGATGACGAATCTCAGGATTCCGAGCCAGCGTCCCCGTCCCGCTGCACGGTACGTCGCAGAGGATCAGGTCAAAGTCGCGCTTATCGGAGAAGGCCGTTGCATCGCCGACCGAGCAAACGATCCGCTCGGCATAGTCGTAGCGCCGCAGCCGTGCCTCCATGTGAGTCAGCCGCTTTGCGCTGACGTCGGTCGCCGCAATTTCGGCGTCGCCGGAGCGTAACGCGAGCATCAATGTCTTGCCGCCGGGCGCAGCACAGCAGTCCCAGATCCGCTTTGTCCCCTCGCGGGCCGGCATCGCCGCCGCGGCAAGCTCCGCCACGAGGCGCGATCCATCGTCCATCTGGGGGAGGTTCTGGTCGGCGCCGGCCTCGACAAACATCGCGCCGCTGGCCGTCTCATGCTGGTCCGCCTCGCAGATTGCGAACGCCGCATCCCGGCCATACTGCGCGACCCACCGCTCGACGAGCCAGACAGGATGCCCCAGCCGCTCGGCGAAGGCAGGCGTCGATTCGTACAGGCGGGTCCCCGGCTTCTGGGCGGCTGCGACCTTGCGCAGAATGGCGTTGACCATTCCGGCGGCGTGCGGCTCATTGGCCATCTTGCAGAGCTCCACACTCTCGCTAAGCGCGGCATGCGGCGGAATGCGGTCCATGTGCAGGAGCTGAAAGGCTCCCATGCGGAGCGCCAGCGCGACCGGATCGGCCAGCCGTTGATCGGGCCGCTGCAGCAGCTTTTTGACCCGCGCATCGAGCGCGATCTGCCAGCGAAGAACGCCCATGACCAGTGCTGTCGCAAGGTTCCGATCATCGGGCGTCAGCGCCTCGGTGCGGGCCGAGTGGAGGAGTTCGTCGCTGTGCCCCTTGCCCTGCCCGACGAGCATCAAAATCTCGAACGCCACCCGCCGCGCGGGGGTGACCTTCGGCGTACCGGATCCCTTCGGGATGTCCGCCGCAGGATTCGGTACGCGCTTCACTGCATGTCCACTTCGCTTTGCAAGACTCATAGCCCCAACCGTTCCCCAGTCTGCACCTGGAAGCCTCGCAGAAACTCCGCGGCACTCATCCGCCGTTTGCCTTCAAGCTGAACCTCGTCGAGCGCGAGCACCGTCTGCTCGCCGCAGATGACCAGCAGCGAGTCGCCGCGCACGATCAGGGTTCCCTGCTCACCGTCCGCAGTCTCGTCGGTCAGGTGCATGCGCTGCACGATGAACTTCTTCTCGCGCAGCGTCGTGTGCGCTCCCGGCCATGGCTGAAAGCCGCGCCACCGGTCGTAGCTTTTGCGCGCGGTTCGGGTGAAGTCAATCGCTCCGTCCTCGCGGGTGAGGATCGGCGCGAGGGTCGCCAGCGCATGATCCTGCTTTTGAGGGATGATCGTGCCCTTTGCGAGGCCGTGCAGCGTCTCGACCATCAGCTCAGCTCCGACCTCGGCGAGCGCTACAAAGAGGTCGACGGACGTCTCTTCGGGTGCGATCGGAAGGGCCTTTGCGAGCAGCAGGTCGCCGGTGTCGAGGCCGGCGTCGATCCGCATCGTGGTCACGCCGGTGACGGTCTCGCCCTCGGCAACTGCCCACTGGATGGGAGCGGCGCCGCGATACTTCGGCAGCAGCGAGCCATGCAGGTTGAG
>CAZZZQ010000458.1:0-3632 GCA_964658405.1 uncultured Sphingomonas sp. | reverse complement strand
CTGCGGTGACGCGGAAGTTCTCGTCTTCGCGGGTCTCGACCATGACCGGGATGCCGCCGGCGTACTGGATGATGTCCTTGAAGGAAACCCAGTAGGGCACGGGGAGAATAACCTCATCGCCGTGATCGACCAGCACCTGGATGGCGTTGAAGAGCGCCAGCTTTCCGCCGGTCGTGAAGACGCACTCGTCAGGAGTGTAGTTGGAGTTGAAGTCGGCTGCGTGACGATCGACGATCGCCTTCCGTACCTCAGGAATTCCGGCGACATTCGTATAGCGAGTGAAGTTTTTCTCGATTGCGTCGATCGCGGCGTCCTTGATATGACGCGGCGTTGCAAAGTGTGGCTCTCCAGCGCCGAAGTCCGCGAGGTTTACACCCTCTGACTTCAGCTTCAATGCCGCGGCGGTGATCGCCATGGTTGCGGATACTTCGATGCGGCCAATCCGGTCCGCAAAGACCTTCGTTGCTGTTGTGCTCATGCAGACAGTGTTTCAGATTTGCGGAGGGAGATAAAGAGCCTTTGAGGCGAAGCGCTCTGATCCTGCGGGCATTTCGGGAACTAAATCAGGATGCAGCCGGCTCTTTTGCCTTCAAACGCTCCATCACCAGCGGCGGGACCAGGGCGGTTACGTCGCCCCCCAGCCGGAAGACACCCTTGATCAGCCGGGAGCTGACGTAGGTGTACTTCTCCGCCGGCATCATGAAAAGGGTCTCGATGTCGGGGTTCAGCTTGCGATTCATCATCGCCATCTGGAACTCATACTCGTAGTCGCTGATGGCGCGGATCCCGCGGAGTACAGCCCTGGCTCCCTGCTCGCGCGCGAAATCGACCAGGAGGCCGTTAAAAGTCATCACCGAAACATTGTCGAACTGGCGGGTCGCCTCGAAGATCATCTCCTGGCGCTCCTCGACCGTGAAGAGCGGCTCGCCCTTTTCGGTGTTGCGGAGGATGGCGACGACGAGCTCGTCGACGATCTTTGCACCGCGGGCGATCAGGTCAAGATGGCCGTTGGTCAGCGGGTCGAACGTTCCGGGATAGATTGCCTTGACGGTATGCATCCAGACAGAAGCATACAACTCTTCTGTGACAAACCGTAGCTGCAGCGCGGAGGGCTGCAGCCACGGCTGATCGGGGAGGGCTACTTCTTCGAAGGCTTGACGGCTTCCTGGGCTACGGCCGTTCCGTTCGCAGGGACAGCCGGAACGTCGGCAGCAGGGATGCTTGAAGCACCGATGCCAAGCTTCTTGCGGAGCTCCGTGTCGACGCGATTGAACACATCGCGGTTCTCCTTGAGGAAGTTCCGAACATTCTCGCGGCCCTGGCCGATGCGCTCACCCTGGTAGCTGTACCACGCACCGCTCTTATCGACGATGGTATGCAGGACGGCCAGGTCGAGGACGTCGCCCTCACGAGAGATGCCTTCGCCATAGAGAATGTCGAACTCCGCATCCCGGAAGGGAGCGGCGACCTTGTTCTTTACAATCTTGACCTTGGTGCGGGAGCCGACGACGACGTCACCTTCCTTCACCGCGCCGATGCGGCGAATGTCGATCCGCATCGACGAGTAGAACTTGAGCGCCTTACCGCCGGTCGTCGTCTCGGGATTGCCGAACATCACGCCGATCTTGTCGCGAATCTGGTTGATGAAGATCAGGCAGGTGCGCGACTTCGAGACAGTGCCGGTCAGCTTGCGGAGGGCCTGGCTCATCAGCCGTGCCTGGAGACCCATGTGCGAGTCGCCCATCTCACCGTCAAGCTCAGCCTTGGGAACGAGTGCGGCGACCGAGTCAACGACCAGCACATCGATCGCACCGGAGCGGACGAGCGCCTCAACGATCTCAAGCGCCTGCTCGCCGTAGTCCGGCTGCGAGACCAGCAGGTTGTCGACATCGACGCCCAGCTTCTTGGCATACTGCGGATCGAGCGCGTGCTCGGCGTCCACGAAGGCTGCCAGGCCGCCTGCCTTTTGAGCCTCGGCGATGATCTGCAGCGTAATGGTGGTCTTACCGGAGGACTCCGGTCCAAAGATCTCGATCACACGGCCGCGCGGAACGCCGCCGACTCCAAGTGCCGCGTCGAACGAGATCGACCCGGTCGAGATCACGGAGATGGGCACAATGGCCTCTTTGGAGCCCAGGCGCATGATGGAGCCCTTGCCGAACTGCTTCTCCAACTGCGCCATTGCTGCGTCTATTGCCTTGCCACGGTCATCTGCCACGTCTGGTTCTCCTCGGGGTATCGTCAACGGATTCTAGCATCCGAAATGGGAAAAAGCAAAGAAAAGGCGAACGGTACATTTGACCCGCGCCTTAGATCATCGCGCCGTCAGATTTTGCTCAGCGCCTCAGCAGATCGATCGGCTCGTGCACGTCCTCGACCCGGAAGTACTCCGCCAGCGAGGGGTGTCGGGCGGCGACGGCGCGGTACATCTCCCACGCCACGCGGCGGTAGCTGAAGTGGCCGCCAACGCCCGATCGAAGCTCCGAAATATAGACGGCCTCGGCGAAGTCCATCTTGAACATGGACCGGCAGCGCGTCCCAAGCGGAAGCGCGTATTGTGCCGACTGGGCGGCCTCGGGGACGCCGCTGTCGCGAATCTGGCGGTAGCCGGCAAACGCGGCATCCATGGTGGCGACGTACTCCTGCTCAAGCCCGGCCTCGGCAAGCGTGGGCTGGCCGGGGCATTCGGGCGACTCGTACCCATGGGCATCCGTATATCCCTGCAGCAGCTGGATGCAACGGCGATGGCGATGCATATCGCGGAAGCCGCCAATATCCATCAAAATATCGAAGCGGAAGCCCTGGCCGGCGCTGAAGCTGCGCAGGAGCTCGTCGTGTCGCCCGCGCCGGGACATGCCGAGACCGATGATCTCTACACGTTTAGCCTCACTCAGGCCAGCGACATGGCTCCGGAGCTGGCGATAGGAGAAGTGGCAGTGCGGATAAAGAAGCGAAGTTGCCAGTTCCACCTCCAGCGGCTCCGCATCGTCGAGCAGGTCGACAACGGGGGCAGGATCAATCGCCTGCCCTGTCATCAACTCGGCCGCCGCCTGCGTAAGAAGCGTCCGGCTCTCCGCTTGGTAGGGGTTCGCGGCAGCGTACTTGACCAGGGTCGGGGCTGCCTTGACGGGCCGAAGCAGCATCTCGGCCAGCCGCCCCTGGAACTCGGGCGCGACGGAGTCGACCTCCTCGCAGAGGACCTGGCCGTCGCGAGTCCGGACGTCCCAGGCAGGCTCCGCTGCCGCCGTGCGGAGCTTCTCGCCGAGCATGCGAATCTCGCCGAACTCACTCGTCAGCAGGCGCGAGACCTGCGTCTCCAGCGTCCGCGCGTTCACGATCTGGCCAAGAGAGGTGTTGGTCGCGAGCGGAAGCAGGTACCGGGCGACGTCGAAGGCGCGGGCCTTCAGGGTGCGGTCATAGGCGTCGTCCTTCATCGACTCGGGCTTGGGAATGGCGGCCTTCAAGGCCGTCAGCATCCCCACTCCAACGCGGTCATAGCCGGCGAAGAGCGCCTCTGCAGCAGCGGTAAAGCGCGGCGTCTCGGCTCCGAGCGCCGGCGTATACCAGCCGGAGCGGCGAAAGTCCTGGTAGCGGGTCGAGCGCTCCTGCCCATCCCAGCGCTGCTCGTCGAC
>CAZZZQ010000457.1:0-3662 GCA_964658405.1 uncultured Sphingomonas sp. | reverse complement strand
GAGAAGCAGCGCGCCTTTGGAATCTTCCCCAACTTTTACAGCAGCTACGTCTGGGACGCGGCGCCGCTCTCGTCGAAGCAGAAGTTCAATCTTGCTCTTCATTCGATCGGCGACCCCGTAACCTTCCTCGCCGTCGGGGTCGCCTCGGGGATCGAGCAGGCTCGCAACACCTTCCCCGGCTACGGCCAGGGCGCGAAGGGCTACGCGAAACGCTACGGAGCCGGCTATGCAGACGACGCAATCGGCAGAATGCTCGGAAGCGCCGTGCTGCCGTCGATCTTCCACCAGGACCCCCGCTACTTCTACATGGGAACGGGCAGCAGGAAGAAGCGGGCGATCTACGCCCTCAAGTCAGCAATTATCTGCAAAGGCGACGACGGCACCCGTCAGTTTGATTACTCGCATATCCTCGGCTCTTTTGCCTCTGGCGGCATCTCGAACCTCTACCACACAGGCAGTGACCGAGGAGCGGGCCTGACCTTCCGCAACGGCGCCCTCGACATCGCCGGACGCGCCGCGGATAACCTCCTCCGCGAGTTCCTCTTCCGCAGCGTCACGCCGAATGTGCCGGACTACGAGAAGGGTAAGCCGGAGTAGTCTGGATCGCAGTGACGCCCCAAGCGATATTCATCCCGCAGGGAAGGGCACAGCTTGCCCTTAGAATAGGCGCATGGATGGGCTGGATCTCACGCCGTTAGCAAGTGCAATCCGCCAGTTCGAGAGCGCGCTGGAAGAATACGGTCGTGAGCCTGAACGCACCCTGCTGCGGGACGGCCTGATTCGGAGATTCGAGTTCACCTACGGCCTGTGTGAGAAGACGTTACGTCGCTATCTCGAAGCCACTGCGGGCAGTGGCGACGATGTGGATGCGATGAGCTTTCCCACTTTGATCCGCACCGCCAGCGAACAAAATCTGGTACTGCATGGCTGGGACCGGTGGAGCGAGTTTCGCAGGGCGCGCAATAAGACCAGTCACACCTCCAGTGAACCGGTCGCGCTGGAGGTTCTGGCGGAGCTGCCGGCCTTTCTGATTGAGGCTCAGCACCTGCTGCGCTCATTGACGGAGAGGGTATCGTGAGCCAGTTAGTAAGTTTGCTACCTGAAAGGGTCCATGGGCTTTATCTTGCCGCACACGAGTGGGAGCAGGTGGCTGCCATCCTCCAGCAGCTCATCCCCGATCGTAACGTTTGGGCATTTGGGTCGAGAGCGACCGGCCTCCGGCTGAAGCGCTACTCTGACCTGGACCTTGCGATCGACGGCAAGCTGACATGGACGCAGCGAGCGGCGCTCAGCGAGGCATTCGACGAGTCTCCGCTGCCGTTCAAAGTCGATCTCGTCGAATTAGAGCTGGTTGAGGCGAGTTTCAGAGAACGGATTCAGAACGACTTCGCAGTAGTGCAGAGCTAGCCACTACCGCCCGAACTTCTGCTTCCCCTGCATCTGGCTCATCATCCGCTGCTGCGCCTTGATGCCGCCGCCACCGCCCATCGTCTTGAACATCTTGCGCATCTGGGAGTACTGACGCAGCAGGTTGTTCACCTCTTGCACCGAGGTTCCTGACCCGCGGGCGATGCGCTTGCGGCGGTTGCCGTTGATGATCTCGTGATCCAGCCGCTCTTTATTCGTCATCGAGTTGATGATGGATTCGACGCGCGTAAACTGCTTCTCGTCCACATTCTCGGCAGCCTGCGCCATGCCGGCAAAGGGGCCGACGCTCGGCAGCATCTTCAGGATCGACTGCATCGAGCCCATCTTCTTGATCTGGCGGAGCTGGTCGCGGAAGTCCTCAAGCGTAAAGCCGTCACCGGACAGCGCCTTGCGTGCGAACTGCTCCGCCTTCCCCTTGTCGAGCTTCTCTTCAGCCCGCTCGAGCAGCGTGGCGATATCGCCCATGCCCATGATGCGGGAGACGATGCGGTCGGGGTGGAACGGCTCAAACGCATCCGGCTTCTCACCCGTTCCGAGGAACTTGATGGGTGCGCCCGTAACGTGGCGAATCGAGAGCGCAGCACCGCCGCGCGCGTCGCCATCCATCTTGGTCAGCACAGCGCCGGTGATCGAGAGCAGGTCGTTGAAGGCCTTCGCGGAGTTGACCGCGTCCTGCCCGGTCATCGCATCGGCGACAAACAGGATCTCGCTCGGATTCAGCTGCTTCTTCAGCGCAGCCATCTCGTCCATCAGCGTCGCGTCGATCTGGTTACGGCCGGCGGTGTCGACGATCAGGATGTCGCAGCCAAAGCTCGCAGCCTCCCGGCGTGCCTCCTTGGCCAGCCGAAGCACGAGGTCGGAGTTCGCCGTCTCGCCGTCGATTTTGCCCTCATACAGCTGGGCCGAGATCGAGCGTGCGACGATCGCGAGCTGCTCGCGCGCGGCCGGGCGGTAGACGTCGACCGAGACCAGCATCGGGCGATGACCGGCCTTCTTCAGCCACTGCGCCAGCTTGCCGGAGGTGGTCGTCTTACCCGATCCCTGCAGGCCGGCCATCAGGATCACGCTTGGCGGCTGCGGGCTCTTCTGGAAGCGGGCGGTGTCCTTGCCGAGCAGGTTGACCAGCTCATCGTGGACGATCTTGACGATCTGCTCCGACGGCGAAAGGGCGGTCGTCACCTGCGTTCCAAGCGCGCGGACGCGGATATGCTCGACCAGCTCGGTCACGACGGCGAGGTTCACGTCGGACTCGAGCAGGGCAAGACGGATCTCGCGGAGGGCCTCGGCGATGTTCTCGTCGGTGATGGTGCCCTGGCCACGAAGGTTTTTGAAGGAACGCTGGAGCTTATCGCTTAGATTCTCAAACATGTCAGCTATGAGTTTATCAGTGGGTTGGGCAGGCCGGGAGCCGGGGAGCTACTCGGCGGTCTGCTCGTCGATATAGCAGTAGAGCCAACGCTCGTCCGGCTGGGCAGAGGCCATCACGGGGTGCTTGGAGTGCTTATAGTGCTTCGTCGCATGCTGGTTCTTCGAGGAGTCGCAGCAGCCGACATGGCCGCACTCAAGGCAGGTCCGGAGGTGGACCCAGGAGTCGCCAAGCTTGACGCACTCCTCGCAGACGTGGACCGCGGGCGCTTTGTAATGGGAGTGCTTGAGGTGCTGGCAGAGGGACATGGTCGATCCTTTCAGGGCTGCTCGAGACGGTATACCAAGGCTAAAGTTTACGAAGCGGATGCTGGCGAGGCTGATGCGGTAACCAAGGTAATGGAGACTTCGGGTATTTCAGGGCCGGATAATAGGCGCTATGCCTGTAGATGCGCAGACAACCAGTAACGCACAGATCGTGCGCGAGTATGTCACGTACCTGCAGGTCGAAAAAGGCATGCGCCCGGCGACGTGCGAGGCCTACCAGATCGACCTGGAACAGTTTGCCGAGCACCTGGAAGCTCGCAACGGACTCCTGACGACAGCAGAGCAGGCCGACGTCAGCGGATTTATGCAGGGACTGCGCGGTCACGCGGTCGAATCGCGGTCGATCGCCCGGAAGATCAGCTGTCTGCGCGGGTTCTACCGCTGGCTTCTCATCGACAAGCGGATCGACCACGATCCCACCGTTAATATAGAGACGCCCTCTAGCTGGAAGATCCTGCCGAAGGCACTCGGCGAGATGGACGTCTCGGAGATGCTGGAGCGAACGGCGGTTGCGGCCCGCGCCCCGGACGCCGACAGCCTCG
>CAZZZQ010000456.1:0-3663 GCA_964658405.1 uncultured Sphingomonas sp. | reverse complement strand
CCAGAAGGTCTCAGCGCGGCTCAAGGACCCTGAGCTGAACGTCGTTCTCAAAGACTTCGAGAAGCCCTACATCGCCGTCTCCGGAGAGGTTGATAAGCCGGGCAAGATGGAGTGGTACGAGCACACCACCGCCATGCAGGCCATCATGCTGGCGGGAGGCTTCAAGGGTTCGGCCCAGCAGAGCCAGGTGTTGATCTTCCGAAAGGTGAACTCCGACCTCTCGCAGATCATCACGCTCAACCTGAAGGACATGAAGAAGAGCAAGGATCTTGAGCATGATATGGCTCTTGAGCCTGGCGACATCGTCCTTGTCCCTCGCAACAAGATGGAAAACGTAGCTCGCTTCGTCAAAGCTACCAATCTCGGCCTTTACTTCAACCCACTGCTCTACTAGCGGCCCCCTTATGCCAATGATGACTGCAATGCCCGAAAAAGAGCACGCCCAGGATCTTGATCCTGCCGTTTCCCCGGTGATCGTTACCTTCCCGCTTGTAGGAAAGAACTGGGCTCCACGCAGTCTTCGTGGAGTGACGGGGTGGGCCTGCCGGTGGACTGACCTGATCATTCTCTCTGCCGTCTTCTTCGGGACTGTTGTGCTGCACTATGTCCTGCAGACCCAGCGGACCCTTGCAGAGTTCTTTGAGCTGCGGGTCTCGATCCGCAACCTCCTGATCGCGGCCGCCTGCCTCTTCGCATGGCGCGGGATTCTGCGCGGCATTGGTCTCTATGACCTGTCGCGGATCAAGACGCTCAGCGGCTACGTTCTTCGTTGCATCTCCGCAGCGTTCGTCTGCGCGTTGCTGGTGGGATTGATTGAATACGTCACGAAGCCTGCGGCGCACTTCATCGCGATCACGATGACCTTCTGGGCGATCTGCCTGATCTGCATGATGGCGGCACGCGCTCTGCTCCTCTACTTCGACCGTTCGATCCGGCCTCACCTGCGTGCAAAGCGGAACCTGCTGATCGTCGGAACCGGCAGCCGCGCCGTCGACGTGTACCAGGAGATGAAGGCAAATCGTGACCTGGACTACACGCTGCTCGGCTATGTCGACTCCGAACCGCAGGCAGGCCACGTCTCCAGCGACCAGATTGTGGGAACGATCGACCAGCTTGAGCAGATCCTGATGCACCAGGTTGTCGACGAAGTCGTCATCGCACTGCCGATGAAGTCGCAGTATCAGACCATCGGCGACACCATCGCGACCTGCGAGCGGCTTGGAATTCAGTCGCAGTACTTCACCCACCACTTCGGCACGAGCGTCACCAAGAATCGTGTCTCGACGGGCTCGAAGACCGGTCGCATGGTGCTGGAGACGGTGCATCGCGATAGCCGCCGTCACCTGAAGCGCGCGGTCGACTTTGTAGGCGCGTTCTTCGGTCTGCTCTTTCTCTCTCCGATTCTTCTCGCGACTGCGATCGCTGTGAAGGTCACCAGCCGCGGCCCAATTATCTTCCGGCAGCAGCGCTTTGGGCTGAACAAGCGTACCTTCAACATGCTGAAGTTCCGGTCCATGGTGATCGATGCTGAGGCGCGCCAGGCGAAGCTCGAGCACCTGAACGAGACCTCCGGGCCGGCCTTCAAAATCGCGAACGATCCCCGCATTACGCCGATCGGAAAGTTCATCCGCAAGATGTCGATCGACGAACTGCCGCAGCTTGTAAACGTGCTGCTTGGGGACATGTCCCTCGTCGGCCCGCGTCCCCTGCCAACCCGCGACGTCAGCCGCTTCTCAGAGGCGTGGCTCATGCGCCGCTTCTCCGTGCGTCCCGGCCTGACCTGCCTCTGGCAGGTGACCGGCCGCAGCAATACTGACTTCGATCGCTGGATTGAGCTCGATCTCGAGTACATCGATAACTGGTCTCTCGCTTTGGATGCAGAGATCCTGATCAAGACCGTGCCTGCGGTTCTCAAGGGCCGAGGTGCGTCTTGATCTCGAATCCTCCTCCAAGCCGGCTTCGCATTCTCTTCTATAACCACACCGGTCTCACGAGCGGTGCGGAACGCGTCCTGCTGAATACGCTAGCCGGTCTGGATCGCTCATCGTTCGACCCGATCGCGGCCTGCCCGATGGAGGGTGACCTGACGGGCCTTCTCCATGCGGCGGGAGTCCCCACGGTTCCGGTCGGGGTTCTCGAGGCGCGTTTTACCTCGAGCCCGTCCATGCTGATCCACTATCTCCGCTCCTTTGCGGCGGTGATCTCGAGCTTCCGCGCGTCGGTCAAGGCAGTGGCACCCGACGTTCTCCATGCAAACTCCGTCCGCGCCGGGCTGGTCGCGACCCTCGCCACGATCGGAACCGGGATCCCGGTGATCTGGCATGTCCACGATGACCTGCCGAAGCACCCGATCAGCAGCCTCATCCGAATCTCCGGGTATCTCTCCCGACGGACCATGTTCTTCGCCGTCTCGAAGGCGACCGCAGCTGCCTTTGCCGGCAAGCTCTCCTTTGGCAATCGCCTGCAGGTCCTTTATAACGGCATCGATCTCAAGCGGTACCCCGTAAAGACGAGCACGGCGTCCTCCTTCCGCGATGAGCTTGGCCTCACCGAAGATGACTTCCTGATCTCCGCCGTCGGCATGATCAACCCACGCAAGGGTCTGTCCGGCCTGCTCGACGCCTTCAAGGTTGTGTACGATGCGGTGCCTAACGCTCATCTTGCCATCGTTGGTGCGCCTATCTTCAATCGTGACGACCTTCATCTTGCCGATCTGCAGGACAAGACCCGCGCTCTGGGCATTGAAGACCGCGTCCACTTCACGGGCCCGCGCAAGGATGTTCCGGTGGTTCTTCGGTCCTCCGACCTGCTCGTCCTCAACGCACTTGTAGAGCCGTTTGGCCTTGTGCTGGTTGAGGCGATGTCCTCTGGAACACCGGTCCTCGCCTCCAGGGTCGGTGGCATTCCAGAGATCGTCACCGACAACGAAACCGGTTTCCTCGTGCCGCCAGCGGACTCGAAGGCGCTCGCCGCTCGTCTCCTCGAACTCATCGCTGATCCTGCCGCTCGTTGGCGCGTCGCCTCGGCCGCTCTGCTGAAGGTCTGCCCGCGCTTCTCCCAGGAGCGTTACTGCGCCGGGTTTCAAGCAATTCTGCATGCGCGATTCAACCACGGCCTGCCCATCCAGACAGAGGCCGCCTCCTCCCGCGAGAGGTTCAATGCCCGCTCCTAAATACGATCACAACTCTCCAGCCCACCTCAAGGTTGCCGTCTTCCACGACAACTTCGCCCAGACGGGCGGTGCAGAGCGCGTCGCCGAGGAGCTCTACCGGACCTTGCACGCGACCTATCCCGATACGGATATGCTTTCGACCCTGAGCGCCGAAGAGCGTCTCTCCCCGTACCTCCGGGAGATCGGGATCCGCAACACGTGGATGCAGCGTCTCCCCGCGCGTGCGAAGCTCTTCCGCGCCTACTTCCTGCTGTACCCGTTTGCCGTCGATCACGCAGATCTTTCGAAGTATGACCTCATCGTCACAAGCTGCTTTGGCTATGCGAAGGGCGTGCGTCGCAGAGCGGATGCCCTCCACATCTGCTACTCGCACACCCCCATGCGCTGGGTCTGGCGTACCGAGGACTATCTCTCCCGCGAGAAGAACAGCTTCCTCAAAACGGCGCTGCTCTCGCTCCCATTGCGCTGGCTCAAGTCCTGGGAGCTCCGCG